>DAIUEM010000103.1:0-7230 GCA_036845105.1 Actinomycetota bacterium
CCTGCACCGCCCAGCCGTACGCGAAGTGCGTGACCGGGTCCTGGACGTCGACACCGGGCGGGCTCGTCCAGTCGATCTTCACCTCGCCGCCGAACTCCTGTCCCGCGAGATCCTCGTAGCGCCGCCCGTCGAGCGCGTCGAGCAACTTGGCCGCCGCGACCTGGACGGCCCGGCCGCCGAGCACGGTCGAGCGCGAGGCCGTGGTCTGCCCGGTATCCAGCTCTCGGACCGTGTCGACGACGACGCTGATCCGCTCGGGCGGCAGGTCGAGCTCCTCGCTCGCGATCTGGCGCAGGACGGTGTTCACGCCCTGACCCATCTCCGTCCACGAGTGGAACAGCGTGACGGTGCCGTCGGTCTCGGGCCGCAGGATCGCGCGGCCGAGCTCGAGGAGCCCGTTGCCGATGCCCGTGTTCTTCACGCCGCAGCCGATCCCCGCGAACCGCGCCGAGCGATACTCGTCCCGCACGGCCTCGAGGCACGCCTTGATCCCGACCCCCTCGCCGAGGACCTGTCCGGTGCCGAACCGGTCGCCGACCTCGAGCGCGTTGCGCCAGCGCATCTCCCACGCGTCGATGCCCACCCGCTCGGCCAGCCGGTCGAGCATGCCCTCGATCGCGAACGCGACCTGGTTCACGCCGAACCCGCGCATCGCGCCACACGGCGGGTTGTTCGTGTAGACCGCGCGCGCCTCGACGTCGACCGCCGGGAACCGGTACGGGCCGCAGGCGTGGCCGCACGCGCGCTCGAGCACCTTGTCGCCGACGCTCGCGTACGCGCCGGTGTCGCCGACGATCCGGGCGCGGATGCCGAGCAGGTGGCCCTCCGCGTCGCATCCGACCGTGTACGTCATCGTCAGCGGGTGCCGCTTCGGGTGGAACCGCATGCTCTCGGCGCGTGTGAGTGTGAGCAGGACCGGCCGGCCGGTGCGCACGGCGCCGAGCGCCGCGTGGCACTGCACGTTCAGGTCCTCCTTCGCGCCGAACGCGCCCCCGTTCGCGACCTGCGTCACGCGCACCTGCGCCTCCGGCACGCCGAGGAACGAGGCGATCTGCCGCCGGTCCTCCCACACGCCCTGTCCCTGCGACGAGACGTGCACCGTGCCTCCGCCCGGCGGCGACGGGACCGCGAGCGCCGACTCGGGCTCCAGGAACGCGTGCTCGATGAACTGGGTCCGGAAGGTCTCGGTCAGGACGTGTGCGGCGCCCTCGAGCCGCGCGTCCACGTCGCCCCGCTCGATCACCGAGGTCGAGAGCAGGTTGCCGCCCTCGTGGAGCGCCGGCGCGTCGGACTCGAGCGCGGCGAACGGGTCGGTGACCGGCTCGAGCACCTCGTACCCGACCTCGACCATCGCGGCGGCCTCACGCGCGGCGTGCCGCGTCTCGGCCAGGACGATCGCGAGGACGTCGCCGACGTAGCTCGTGGTCTCGCCCACGGCTACGAGCTGCCGCCAGTCCCGCGTGATCAGCCCCTGAACGCGCTCGCCCGGGACGTCCTCGGCGGTGAGGACCGCGACGACGCCGGGGTGCGCCTCGGCCGCCGAGACGTCGATCGACAGCACCCGGGCACGGGGATGGTCCGAGAACCGCAGGGCGCCGTGCAGCAGGCCCTCGGGCCGGATGTCGTTCACGTACGGCTTGTCGCCGAGCGCGAGCTCGCGCCCCTGGTACCTGGTGGCGCGCGCGCCCACGCGGCCCGAGCGCTCTGGCTCGGGCAGGGGCTCACCGCGGCGCGCGCCGGCCATGAGCCCGATCGCATCGACGATCTTCACGTAGCCGGTGCACCGGCACAGGTTCCCGGCGAGGCCGCGCGCGATCTCCTCGCGCGAGGGGTCGGGGTGCTTCGCCAGGAACGCCTCGGCCTTCATGAGGATGCCCGGCGAGCAGAACCCGCACTGGGAGGCGCCGCTCGCGACGAAGCAGTCCGCCCAGCGCTCGCGCTCCTCCTCCCGCAGGCCCTCCTGCGTGAGGATGTCGCGGCCCTCGGCGTGCTCGGCCTTCTGGGCACACGAGACGACCGCCTTGCCGTCCATCAACACGGTGCATGCGCCGCACGAGCCCTCGGGCGCGCATCCGTCCTTCACCGACGTCACCCCGAGCTGCTCGCGCAGCAGCTCGAGCAGCGTGCTGCCGGGCCTGACGTCGACCCGGACCGGTTCCCCGTTCAGCGTGAGGTCCATCGCGACCTCACCTCCTCACCGTGGGTTCACTCCATCCTGCCGAGCACCAACGCGAGCAGCGCCATCCGCATCACGACGCCGTTGAACGCCTCGGTCCAGTACCGGGCGTGCCGCGTGTCGTCGACCTCGGTCGGCAGCTCGTCCATCCGCGGCAGCGAGTGCAGCACGATCGCGTCGGGCTTGCCCTTGTCCCGCAACAGCTCTCGGGTGACCCGGTACGCCTCCGGGGTCGTCCCCACCTCGCCCGAGCGCTCGTCGCGGCTCTTCGTGTAGTCCGGCTGTACGACCGGTTCCATGTAGATCACGTCGCAGTCGGCGATGCACTCGGCCACCGACCCCACCTCGGTGTAGCGGACGTTCCGCTCGTCCAGCTCGGCCTTGAACTCGGGGAGCAGCGACATCTCGGGCGGGCCGACGACGTACGACTCCACGTCGAACCGGGAGAAGGCGTAGAGGATCGAGTGCATCGTGCGCATCCGCATGTCGCCGACCAGCAGGAATGTCAGGCCGTCGATGCGGCCCTTCTCCTTCCACGTCGTGTACAGGTCCGTGAGGACCTGCGTCGGGTGCTCGCCCCACCCGTCGCCGCAGTTGATGATCGGGACGGAGGCGTGCTTCGCGGCCTCGGCCGGCGCGCCCTGCTCGAAGTGCCGCATCGCGATGACGTCGGCGTAGAACTCGAGCATGTGCACCGTGTCCTTGATCGACTCCTGGTAGAAGTCGCCCGCCCTCGTCATCTTCGCGTCCGAGAACCCCAGCACGTGCCCGCCCAACCGGTGCATCGCGGCCTCGGTCGCCAGGCGGGTGCGGGTGCTGGGCTGATAGAAGGCCGTGAGCAGCGTCTTGTCCCTCAGCAGGTCGGTGTTGCGGCGGTCGCGGGCATGCGGCAGGATCCGGTCGCACACCTCGAACACGTGCATGAACTCCTCGTGCTCGAAGTCCTTCAGCGACAGGATGTCCCGCCCGGCGAAGCTCCTCATATGCGCTCCTTCCCTATGCTCGTCGGATCCCCGTGAACAGAACGGCGACCCGTTCGTGGTCCCCGATCTCCCCCCGGCGAGCCAGTTCCATCAGCCCGGCGAGCCCGGAGGACCCCGTGTGGTCGACGTCGATCCCGGTCGTCTCGCGCGCGAGCGCGTTCGCCTCCTCGAGCGCCGCCTCGGACACGACGACCGGCGAGCCGTCGGTGGCGAGCATGCCCGCGACGACGGCGGCCCAGTCGTACGTCTCGTCGTCGAGGATGCCGGTGGCGACGCTCTTCGGCTCCTCCTCCCACGGCCACATGAACTCGGACCGATGCGTCCGCGCGTAGGCCATCGCCTCGACGATGCCCTCAGGCGTGCGCTCGCGGCCCGCGCGCTGCGCCACGCGCCCGTACGCGCGCTCGAGCGGGTGGCCGCCCTCGGTCTGGACGGCGTGGATCGTGGGCAGGCGCTCGGGCGCCTCGAGCAGCGCGGCGTCCTCGAACGCCCGCACGAGCGAGCTGGCGAGCGCCCCACCGCCGACCTGCACGACCAGGCGGTCGAGGCCCGAGCCGGCGCGCCGGAGCGCCGAGACCATCTCGAACCCGATCGTCTCCCCGCCCTCGATCGTCAGCCCGTTGTCTGGGCCCTGGGCCGTGAACGGCACGGCGCCCTCGGCGAGCGCGCGCTGGAGCGCGTGATACGCGGGGTCGCCAGGGATGCCCTCATCGCGCGGGCAGACGTAGATCGCCGCCCCGAGCGCCCGGAGCCGCTCGAGCACGGCCTTGTCGGCCCACGTGGGGACGAACACGCGCAAGGTGCGCTCGGCGGCGCGGGCCACGACCGCCGCGCCGAGCGCCGCGTTCCCGCAGCTCGCGATCGCCAGATCCCGAGGTGGGCCGTCCGGCGCCAGGCCCGCGCGCTCGACCGCGAGGAGGTGGATCATCAGACCCATCGCGTGACGCGCCTTGTGCGAGCCCGACACGTTGCGGGTCTCCTCCTTCACCCAGACCTCGAACCCCAGGCGCTCGCCGAGCGCGGGTGCCGGGGCGAACGGCGTCTCGACGAACCCGTGGCCCTCGACCTCGGCCACGGCGTGGTCGAGGTCCTCCACGATGCCGACGAGGTCGGCGTCGCTCAGCCCGTGGTGGCGACCGAGGTGGTACGCGTGGAAGAGCTCGCGGTACCGGACGAACGGGTTCGGCCGGTCGTCGTCCTCGGGGAACTCGACGTGGTCGGGGTCCAGCTCGCGGACCATGAGGTGGTCGACGTCGTCGGTGCCGGAGTTCGGGCAGCGGAAGGGGTACGGGTCGTCGTCGGGCGCCCGGTATCCGCACCCGGCGCACACGACGAACGTCGCGGGGTCCACTACAGCGCCTCCAGGACGCCGGTCCGGGCGTTGACCTCGCGGATCGCCTCGTCCCACTCGGGGACGGCGCCCCGGAGCCCACGCCAGAAGTCCTGCGAGCGGCGGACCTGGAAGTCCTCGATCGAGACGCCCTGCTGCTCGACCCACGTGTAGTAGCCGAGGTTGAAGATCCGCTCCCGGTCCTCGAGCGTGAGCTCGAGCATCTGGTCGGTCCCCTGCCCCTCGAGCGAGCGTCCGAACACCTCGGCCGCCTGGGTGGGGCCGAACCCGTCGCGGAAGTCCCGAGCGAGGACCTTGTCGACCTCCGTCCGGTACATCCCGGCGCCGTCGGTCGCCACCGTCACGATCGCGTCGTCCGGATCCAGGTGCAACAGCCTCGCGACCTTGATCGCGGCCAGCACGTTGCAGATGCTCGACAGGCCGAAGGAGTCGAGCGAGGCGATCGTGTCCTCGTCGACGCCGCGCGATCGCAGGTAGATCCGGCCCTCGTCGGTGTTGAACAGCACGTTCAGCGCGTCGGTGTCCCGGTCGCTCACGTCGACGACCACGTCGGTGTTCATCACGTTGTGGATCAGCGGCACGTGCTTATCGCCGATCCCCTGGATGTTGTGCTCGCCGAACCCGTTGCGGAGCAGCGTCGGACACTCGAGGGCCTCGGCGGCGACGATCGTCGCGCCGTACCGCTCCTTCAGGTGGTCGCCGGCCGCGATCGTCCCCGCGGACCCGGTGGCCGAGACGAACGCCCGCAGGCGCAGCCCGGGCTCTCGCTCCCGGATCGTTTCGAAGACCTGGGCGAGCGCTCGCCCGGTGGCCAGCTCGTGGACGAGATGGTTCGGGTACTCGGAGAACTGGTTCAGGATCACGTTCGTCGGGTCGGCCGCCAGTCGTTTGCACTCGTCGTAGATCTCCTTGACGTTGCTCTCGACACCCGGGGTCCGGATGATGTCGGCGGGGTCGGTCACCCATCGCTCGAGCCACTGGAAGCGCTCCCGGCTCATACCCTCGGGAAGGACGGCGACGCCCCGGCAGCCCATGATCCGGCTGATCGCCGCGCCGCCACGGCAGTAGTTGCCGGTCGAGGGCCACACGGCTCGATGCGTCGTCGGGTCGAACGCGCCGGTCAGGATCTCGGGCACCAGGCAGCCGTACGCGGCGAGGACCTTGTGCGCCCCGATCATCGGGAACCGGTCCCCGAGGACGACCACGATGGGCGCCTCGATACCGGTGAGCGCGCTCGGCAGGACGACGTGCTCGGGCACCGGGACCCGCCCACGGCGGTCGGGGCCGTTGTACCAGTGCACGCGGAACAGGTTGAGCGGGTGCGCCGCGTCCGGATCCACGCCCTCGAGGGCGCGCGTGACGCGCTCGGGGATCGTCGTCGGGTCGGCCAGCTCGCCGAAGGTGGGGAGCGCGACATGCGCCTCCCGGAACCGTCCAACGGTTCGCTCGAGCACGGAGGCGTCCGTCAACCCACGAGCCAGCGTCGGACGTTGCAACAGCGCTCAACCTACGATGATAGGCCCCGAGCCGGAGGAGGGAGACGGATGCTGCTCGTTCGCGGCGGGACCGTCGTGAACCCGGGCGGGAGCCTTGCGGCGGACGTGCTCCTGGACGGTGAGACGATCGCCGCCGTCGCCCCGGACCTGGACCCGACCGGGCACGAGGTCATCGACGCCGGCGGCGCGCTCGTGATCCCCGGCGCGCTCGACCCGCACACCCACTTCGACCTGCCCGTGGGCGCCGTGCGCTCGGCCGACGACTGGTCGAGCGGGACCGCCGCCGCGGCCTGCGGCGGCACGACGACGGTCGTCGACTTCGCCGGCGCCGGGCGCGAGCCCCCCGACGAGGCCCTGCGCGGATGGCACGCGAAGGCCGACGGCCGGGCGACGATCGACTACGGCTTCCACCTGACCGTGACCGAGGTGCCCGAGGACCCCGCCGACGCGCTCGCCCGGTTCCGCTGGTTCGTGGACGAGGGCGTCACGAGCGTGAAGCTGTACCTCGCGTACCCCGAGCGCCTCATGGTGGACGAGGCCACGCTGCGCCGGGCGCTCGTCGCCTCGCGCGAGGCCGGCGTGCTCGTGTGCGTCCACGCCGAGGACGGGCTCGAGGCCGTCCGGCGCACGGAGCGGGTGCTCGCGAGCGGCGAGACCGGCCCGATCGGCGTGACCATGGCCAGGCCTCCGGCGATCGAGGCCGCCGCGGTGCGGGTCGCGGCCGACCTCGCGCGCGGCGTTGATTCGTCCGTGTACGTCGTCCACCTCTCGAGCGCCGAAGGGCTCGCGGAGGTCCGGGCGGCGCGCGAGCGCGGTGCCGACGTCCTGGCCGAGACCTGCCCGCAGTACCTGTTCCTGACCGACGACGTCCTGCGGCAGCCCCCCGAGGTGGCCCAGGACTTCCTCTGCACGCCGCCCGTCCGGACCGAAGCCGACCGCTCGGCGCTGTGGGAGGCGCTCGCGACGGGCGACATCGACGTGGTGGGCACCGACCACTGTCCGTTCACGACGGCCGACCGGCGGCGTGGGACGACGGCGGACGGCTGGCGCGACTTCACGCAGATCCCCGGCGGGCTCCCCGGCGTCGAGACACGACCGGCGCTCGTCTACCAGGGCGTCAGGGACGGGCGCCTGTCGCTCGAGCGGTGGGTCGAGGCGATCGCCTCGACGCCGGCGCGGCTGTTCGGGCTCGGCGACCGCAAGGGCCGGCTCGAGCCCGGGATG
>DAIUEM010000104.1:0-7212 GCA_036845105.1 Actinomycetota bacterium
CGAGAGGGCGCCTTCCAAGACGCCGCGGCCCAGATCCGGGAGCTCGCGTCCGTGCGCGAGGTCCGGTCGATCCTGCGGGTCGAGGCCGAGGAGTGACGGCATGACGCACGCCCAGTGGCGCGGGATCGTCGAGGAGTACCGCGACCGGTTGCCCGTCACCGACGACACGCCGGTCGTCACGCTGCGCGAGGGCGGCACGCCGCTCGTGCGCTCGGAAGCGCTGTCGCTCGAGACCGGGTGCGACGTCTGGCTGAAGTACGAGGGCGCGAACCCCACGGCCTCCTTCAAGGACCGCGGCATGACGCTCGCGATCAGCAAGGCGGTCGAGCAGGGCTCGAAGGCGGTCGTGTGCGCCTCGACCGGCAACACGAGCGCGAGCGCCGCCGCCTACGCTGGTAAGGCCGGCCTCACGTGCGCCGTGCTCGTGCCGAAGGGCAAGATCGCGATGGGCAAGATGGCGCAGACGCTCGTCCACGGCGCTCGCGTCCTGGAGGTGGAGGGGAACTTCGATGCGTCGCTCGAGCTCGCGCAGGACCTCGCCCGTCACTTCCCGGTCACGCTCGTGAACTCGGTGAACCCGTACCGGCTCGAGGGCCAGAAGACCCTCGCGTTCGAGGTGTGCGACATGCTGGAGCGCGCGCCGGACCTGCACTGCGTGCCCGTCGGCAACGCGGGGAACATCTCGAGCCACTGGATGGGCTACTCGGAGTACCTCGCCGACGGCGTGATCCACGAGCCGCCACGGCTGTTCGGCTTCCAGGCCGCGGGCGCCGCGCCGCTGGTCCTCGGGCACCCGATCGAGGATCCGCAGACGATCGCCACCGCGATCCGCATCGGGAACCCCGCCTCCTGGGACAAGGCGGTCGCCGCCGCAACCGAGTCCGAGGGCGGCATCCTCGCCGTGACCGACCGCGAGATCCTCGCGGCGTACCGGCGCGTCGCGCACGAAGGGCTGTTCGCCGAGCCGGCGTCGGCGGCGAGCGTCGCCGGTCTCCTGCATCTCGCGGCCGAGGGCAGGCTCCCCGCCGGCGTGACGGTGGTGTGCGTGCTCACCGGTCACGGCCTCAAGGACCCCGAGTGGGCGATCACCGGCGCCGGCCAACCGCCGAGCGTTCCTGCCGATCCCGCCGCGGTGGCCGCCGAGCTCGGGCTGTAGTCTGCGTCGCCGTGAAGCTCACCGCGCGCGTCCCCGCCACCTCGGCCAACCTCGGCCCGGGCTTCGACTGCTTCGGCCTGGCGCTCGACCTGTGCAACGAGGTCACGATCGACACCGAGGCGAAGCGAGGGGTGTCCTGGGAAGGCGAGGGCGCTGACGAGCTGCCGACCGACGGCACCGACATGGTGAGCCGCGCGATGCGATACGCGGAGGCGAAGGTCGCCGAGGCGCACGGCCCCGACATCTTCGTGTTGCCGCCGCTCCACCTCCACGGCGAGAACCGGATCCCGCTCGCGCGGGGTCTCGGCTCGAGCGCTGCCGCGGCGGTCGCGGGGATCGCGCTCGCGTACCGGCTCCTCGACGTGGACGCGCCGGCGTCCTTCGCGGGGACCGCGTTCGGGCTCGCCTCGGAGATGGAGGGGCACCCGGACAACGCCGCCGCCGCGGCGTTCGGCGGCTTCACGATCGTGGCGGGCGAGGAGGTCGAGCGGCTCGACCCGCATCCGGAGCTCCGCCCGGTGCTCCTGATCCCGGAGCATCTCCGGGTCTCGACCGAGGAGGCCCGCAGGGTCCTGCCCCAGACCGTCTCCCGGGAGGACGCCGTCTTCAACGTCGGCCACGCGGCGCTCACGATGACCCGGATCCTCCAGGACCCCCATCGCCTGCGGCTCGCGATGGCGGACCGGCTGCATCAGGACGCCCGCCTCGCGATCGTGCCCGACGTCCGGGCGGTGTTCGACCGGCTGCACGCCGCCAACGTCCCCGTGTGCGTGTCGGGGTCCGGCCCCACGCTCCTCGCCTTCGAGCGCGACCGATTGCCCATCCCGGACCCCGGCGAGGGCTGGCGCGTGCTCCGGGTTCCCGTGCGGCGCAACGGCGTCGAGGTCATCGAGGGCTGAGGCTCCAGACCGGGCCGGATGTGACCGATGTCATTGCACGAACCCACGGCCGACCCTAGACTCGGGCAGCCTCCGATGAGCACGGATCCGGAGCCTCATCCCACCCTGGAGCGCGCCGTCGAGGGCGCGGCGCCCGTCCTCGTCACCGACCTGGCCAGCAAGACGCTCGCGGTCAAGGAAGGCGACACGTTCCTGTACTCGGACCTCGAGGGCAACCTCGACCATGGCGGGAGCTACGGGCTCGGGCTCTACACGCGCGACACGCGCTTCCTCTCGCACTTCCGGATGACGATCGGCGGTCGCGATCCGGTGCTGCTGTCCTCATCGTCCGAGCGCGGCTACATGTCCCACGTCGACCTCACGAACCCCGACCTCTACGACGGCGATCGGATCGTCGTGCCGCAGCAGACGCTGAACATCCGGCGGATCCGGGTGATCAACGGCCGCCTGTTCGAGCGCGTCCGCGTGAAGAACTACAACGCGTTCGCGGTCTCGATCGACGTCACCTTCGTGCTCGGGGCCGACTTCGCCGACATCTTCGAGGTACGTGGCATGCTCTCGCCCGAGCACCCGGTGCCCGAGATCCCGACGCTCGAGGACTCGCGCGTCGTGTTCGGGATGACCGGCAGGGACGGGACGCGTCGACAGACGCGCGTGGAGTTCGCGACCCAGCCGGACGACCTCCGTGCCGAGGGCCGGATCGTCCACGCGACGTTCCGGCTGACGCTCGGTCCGTACCAGACGAAGCTGCTCGGCTTCACGATCGAGCCGATCAGCGGGACGGAGACCCCGCCGGCGCTCGAGTTCGACGTCGCCGTGCATCAGCTGCGCCGTTCCTACGAGGAGTGGGAGCAGGCGTCGACCCAGGTGATCACCGACAACGAGTTGTTCAACGAGCTGCTCGACCGGAGCCTGCGCGACCTCCGCGCGCTCTACACGGAGACCGAGGACGGCCACATCATCGCGGCGGGCATCCCGTGGTACGTCACGATCTTCGGTCGCGACTCGCTCATCGCGTCGCATCAGCTCCTCAGCATCAACCCCCGCCCGGCGCGCGAGACGCTCGCGTTCCTCGCGCGCCACCAGGGCACCCAGGTCGACGACTGGCGCGACGAGCAGCCCGGCAAGATCCTGCACGAGATCCGCCGGGGCGAGCTCGCCGGCGCCGGTGTCGTCCCGCACACGCCGTACTTCGGCTCGGTCGACTCGACGCCCTGGTTCCTCGTCCTGTACGGGCAGCACCTGCGGTGGACGGGCGATGTGGCGTTCGCGGAGGAGCTCCTGCCCGCGGCCGAGGCCGCCCTCGCGTGGATCGACGAGTACGGCGACCTCGACGGGGACGGGTTCGTGGAGTACCTCTGCCGCTCCGCCGGCGGCATCCGCAACCAGGGATGGAAGGACTCGCACGACTCGGTCGTGCACGCCGACGGACGGATCGCCGAGCCGCCGATCGCGCTCGCCGAGGTCCAGGCGTACGTGTACATGGCGAAGGAGCGGATGGCGGACGTGTACCTGACGCTCGGGCGCGAGCGCGACGCCGATCGGCTGATCGGGCAGGCCGAGGAGCTACGCCGGCGGTTCAACGAGGCGTTCTGGATGGAGGACGAGCGGTACTTCGCGGGCGCGCTCGACGCGGACAAGCGACAGGTGCGCACGGTGACGTCGAACCCCGGTCACGGGCTGTACTGCCACATCGTCGACGACGACAAGGCCGCCGCGCTCGCGAAGCGGCTCCTCGCTCCGGACATGTTCTCCGGGTGGGGCGTCCGCACGCTGAGCAAGTCGGCCGTCGCGTACAACCCGATGAGCTACCACAACGGGTCGGTGTGGCCGCACGACAACGCGCTGATCGCCGCGGGCTTCAAGCGGTACGGGTTCGTCCGCTCGACGAACCGGGTCGCCACCGCGCTGTTCGACGCCGCGATCCAGGCGGACTACATGCGCCTGCCCGAGCTCTTCTGTGGCTTCACGCGCCGCACGCCCAACCGCCCCGTGAGCTATCCGATCGCCTGCTCCCCACAGGCCTGGGCGGCCGGCTCGCCGTTCCTCATGCTCCAGGCGATGCTCGGGATCTCGGCGCGGGCACACGTGAACCTGCTCACGGTCAACAAGCCGAACCTCCCCACGTGGCTGAACACCGTCGAGGTTCGGAACCTCGCGGTGGGCGGCAGTCGCATCTCGCTCCTGTTCCGCCGCGAGGGCGAGATCACGTCCTTCTCGGTGCTCTCGCGCGAGGGCGACGTGCGCGTCGTGATGGAGGAGTAGCCTGGCCTCAGGCCACGACCCTGACCGGCGTGCCGAGACGGAGCAGCGGGCGCAGCCGGTCCAGCACGCGCTCGGACACCCGCAGGCATCCGGCGCTCGACGCGGTCCCGATTGTGGCCGGCGCGTTCGTACCGTGGATCGCGAGCTGGTCGCCGCCCGTCCAGCCGGCGGGCAGGCGCGTCTGGATCCCCGAGATGCCGAACGCGAAGGTCCCGAGGACACCGCCGCCGGGGAACGCCACGCGGTCGGTCACGAAGTACCGCCCGACGGGGGTCGGCGACCGCCGAGCGCCCACCGCAGCCGGCGCCCGGAGCACGACGTCCCCGGCGCGGAGCACCTCGATCCGTCGCTCGGAGAGGTCGGCGACGACCTCGACGCGCGTGCTCCGCAGCTCGAGCCCGCGGAGCCGGATCCAGCCGGTGGCGGCGCGGCTGGCGTACGGGACCGGGACCCGCCCGAACCGGCCGTCCTCGCTGACCTCGAGCACCCACGCGACGATCGGCCGGTCGTAGAAGCGCGAGCCCTCGGGCATCGTCCCCACGACCGGGCCGGCGCCCGGTCGAGCGGTGATCGGCACCGAACGAACCATCCCGACGAGCAGATGCCGCGGATCCGTCGGGGGAGCAGGCTCGACGACCGGGGTCTCGGGGGCCTGCCCCTCGGGGGCCGGCGCCTCGGCCGGCCCGGCGCCGGCGGTCGCCGCGTCGGTGTCGAGCGCCGGGGCGGCACCGACCGTCCTCGCCTGCGCGCGGAGCGTGACGGCTCCGGCGTCGTGCGGGGAGACCGCCGGAAGGGTCCCGACCCAGGCCACCGCCACGAGGGCGACGATCGCCGAACGCGCGCGTCCCACGGTGCCGATATCGGTGGCCGGCGCCGCCGACTGCACCGATCGTGGCGGGTTCGGGCCGAGTGGCCTCCCCCGCGTGTCTCACCGCGGTCGACCGTTGGGCCGACGCTCAGCGGAGGCAGGGGCCGGTGCCGACCGCCGCCGTGCGTGTGGTCGCGACGCCGATCTCGTCCCGGAGCTCGCTCGTGCGGATCGCGTATCCGATCTCGGGATCGACGCTCGACGCGGCGAACACGATGCCGGCGACGGTGCCGTCGGCGAGCACGAACGGCCCGCCAGAGTTCCCGGGTTCGACCTCCACCTGGAGCTCGTACACGTCCCGCTGCACGTCGTCCCGGCCGTAGATGTCGTGACCGAGCGCCGGGATCGGCTGCCGGACGGCGGCGCCGGTCCCGACCAGGTCGCCTCCCCCGGGGTACCCGAGCACGGCGCCGACCGCCCCGCGCGCGACGTCGGAGGGGGCGAGGGGCAGCACGGGTCCGAGCGGCGCGTCGACGTGCAGGACCGCCACGTCGAGCTCGGGATCGAACAAGACCGTCACCGCCGGCCCGCCGGCGCCGTCGGCGTCGCTCACCTCCGGAGCCCGCATGCCGGCGACCACGTGCGCGTTCGTGACGACGTAGCTGTCCCCCACGACGAAGCCGGTCCCCTCCTGGATCTGGTCGCACGCGCGGCCGATCACCTTGACCGTGCTCGCGGCCGCCGCCTCGATGGCGGCCTGTGCGTCGGCGCTCGAGGGGCCGGAGACCGGCTCGGCGGGCTCGGGCGGGATGCCCTCGAACACCTCGGGGAACCCGAACCGGTCGAACAACCGCCGGACCTCGCCCACCACCGAGGGCGGGTCCGGCAGGGCGACCCCCAGACCCCGGACGATCGCGGAGTCGCGGACCGCGGACGAGAGCCGCGGGAGCGGCCCGTTCACGAGGTTGAGGGCGACGAACCAGATCGCGAGGAGCGTCGCGACCGCGGCGACGAGGATGCCGCCGAGCGCGTCGGCCCGCCGGAACCGGGACCCGCGCGCGTGCCGACGGACGCGGGAGCCGACGAGCCACCCGGCGGCGTCGCCCGCCACCGCCCCCACCAGCAGGGCGGCGACGGCGACCCCTGCCTGGGCCGAGGGGCGATCCACCAGCGTCGCGACCCGGGGCGCGAGGAGCGCGCCGACCATCAGACCCAGCAGGAGACCGCTGTACGAGAAGAGCTGGAGCACGGCGCCGCGCCGGTGCCCCGAGACGACGGCCGCGACGAGGATCACCGCGAGCACCACGTCGAGGCCGTTCACGCTCGCAGTATCCTCGCTCCGCGTTCGGGCCGCGTTCGGGCCGCGATCGCCGTCGAGCGATGCCGTCCCGATAGACTGACCGGGTGGTCACGATCGCCCACATCTCCGACCCGCACGTCGGCTCGCCGTACTTCGTGCCGAACATGATGCAGCGGGTCATCGTCGAGCTGAACGAGCTGCAGCCTGACGTCATCATCAACACCGGCGACCTCACGAGCGAGGGCTATCGGCCCGAGTACAAGAACTGGCTCGCGTACGCGGAGCGCATCGAGGCGCCGATGCACACCGTGCCCGGGAACCACGACGCGCGCAACGTCGGGTACCTGCACTTCGAGGAGCTCGTCGGCGCCCGCACGTGGAGCGTGGACGTGCAGGGCGTGCGGATCGTCGGCGTGGACTCGAGCGAGCCGGACCTGAACGAGGGCATGGTCGGACGGATGCACTACGGCTGGATCCAGGAGCAGTTCGCCGCGCCGGCCGACGTGAAGATCTTCGCGCTCCACCACCACCTCCTGCCGATCCCGGGGACGGGGCGGGAGCGCAGCACCGTGATGGACGCCGGGGACGTGCTCGAGGAGCTCGTGACGGCCGGCGTGAACATCGTGCTCTCGGGTCACAAGCATGTGCCGTACGTGTGGCACCTGGAGAACCTGTGGATCGCGAACGCCGGCACGGTCTCGTCGCTGCGCGTGCGCGGCTACACCAAGCCCTGCTACAACGTGCTCGAGGTCGACGGCGATGAGGTCCGCATCTTGCGGCGGTA
>DAIUEM010000105.1:0-7057 GCA_036845105.1 Actinomycetota bacterium
GCTCGGAGGCCCCGGGAGGAGGCCCCACGGCCACGTCCAGGACCCCAGACCTCTTGCGGCGCCCGCCTAGGCGGGAGCGGCCGCGCTCGGGGCTCGCCCGCGTGGACGGGCGGACGAAGCGCCTGCTCCAACGGATCGGCCCCGGCGAGATCGCGGTGATCGAGCACGAGGACATCGACCGCGTCTCGGCCGAGGGGCTCGTCGAGGCGGGCGCCGCGGGCGTCGTGAACGCCGCCCATTCGATCGGCGGGAGGTACCCGAACCTGGGCCCTCTGATCCTGCTCGAGGCCGGGATCCCGCTCGTGGACGCCGTCGGCCCGCTCCTGCTCGAGAAGATCCGCGAGGGAGACGTGCTGCGACTGGAGGGCGACCGCGTGTTCGCGGACGGGCGCCTCGTCGGGATCGGGATCCGGCAGAGCGAGACGACCGTCCGCGAGGCCATGGCCGAAGCCCAGCTCGGCCTGGCCGACCGGTTCGAGAGCTTCGCGCGCAACACCGTCGACTACATCCAGCGAGAGCGGGACCTGCTGTTCGGCGGGGCCGGCCTTCCCGCGCTCGAGCACGATCTGGCGGACCGCTCGGTCCTGGTGGTCGTGCGTGGGTACAACTACAAGGAGGACCTGGCCGTGCTCGGTCCCTACATCCGCGACGTGCGGCCGGTGCTGGTGGGCGTCGACGGTGGCGCCGATGCCCTGATCGAGGCGGGGTACCGCCCGGACCTGATCCTCGGCGACATGGACAGCGTCTCGGACACGGCGCTGCGACTCGCGCTCCGGCCGCGAGGGCGGCTCGCGCGCACCGCGCCGACCGAGGTCATCCTGCACGCGTACCCGGACGGCAGGGCGCCGGGGAGCACCCGTCTGGACGCGCTCGGCGTCCCGCACAAGGTGGTCCGGGCGGCGGGGACGAGCGAGGACATGGCGTTCCTGCTCGCCCACGAGAAGGGCGCGGAGACGATCGTGGCCGTCGGGAGCCACGGGAACCTGCGGGAGTTCCTCGACAAGGGCCGCGAGGGGATGGCGAGCACCTTCCTCGTGCGTCTGCGCGTGGGCGAGATCCTCATGGACGCGAAGGGCGTGTCGCGCGTGTATTCGCCCAGGATCCGGACCCGCGACGCGATCCTGCTCGTCCTGGGCGCACTCCTCGCGATGGCGCTCGTGATCTCGGTCTCGCCCTCGCTCCGCCTGTACGTCACGCTGCTCTGGGATCAGGTGCAGCAGTGGTTCTTCGAGCTGCGGGAGCTGTTGTGATCTCGCTCCGGCAGCACGTCGTGACGATCGTGGCGATCTTCCTCGCCCTCGCGCTCGGCATGCTGGCGGGGAGCGCCTTCGTCCAACCCCGCCTCGTGGACCAGCTCCAGACGCAGGTCGAACGGCAGCGCCGCGAGATGGACGACCTCCGCGGCCAGGTCACCGACCTCAGCGACCGGCTCACCGCCGAGCAGTCCTTCAACGACGTGGCGCTCCCGCACCTGACCGAGGGCAGACTGATCGGACTCGACGTCGTGGTGCTGGCCCAGGAGGGCGTCGAGGACCAGGTCGTCACCGAGACCCGCCGAGCGCTCGAGCAGGCCGGCGCGACCGCCGTCGTGCTCGAGGCCCGCGAGACCCTCGCGCCCCAGGACGAGGAGGGGCAGGCGGCGCTCGCCCAGACGCTCGCGCTGGCGGACCCCGAGCTGACGGACCCGGCGCCCGAGGACCTCCCGCGCCTGACCGCCGAGGCGCTCGCGGACCGGCTCGCGAGCGACGAGCGGCGCGACCCCTCGGACCCCGGGCTGCTGCACCTGCTGCTGACCGAGGGGTACCTCTCGTCGCTCGACGCGACGATCTCGGACGAGACGCTGGCGATGATCGGCGGGGCGGACCAGATGGTGATCGTCCTGGCCGGAGGGGGCGATCCCGAGTCCCTCATGACGCCCGAGGACTTCGCCGTCCCGCTCGTCGAGCGCGTCGCCGACCTCGGCCTGCCGGTCGCGGCGGGGGAGTCGGTCACGACGGAGGTCCCCTTCGTGCCGATCCTGCGGGACGGCGGTGGCGACGGTCTCGTGACCGTGGACGACCTCGACGAGAGCCGCGGGGGGGCCGCGCTCGTGCTGGGTCTCGAGCGCCTGCTCCTCACCGGCGAGGGCGGCGACTACGGCGTGAAGGGCGACGCCGCGCCCCTGCCGCCCGCTCCGTGAGCGTGCGCGTCGTGGCCCTCGTCCCGGCCCGGGACGAGGCGGACCGGGTCGGGGTCACCGTCGAGGCGCTCCGTGCGATCGCGGGGGTCTCCGAGGTGATCGTGGTGGACGACGGCTCCTCGGACGGTACGGCGTCGGAGGCGCTCGCGGCGGGCGCCGGCGTGCTCCGGCTCCCTCGGCCCGCGGGCAAGGGGCGCGCGCTCGAGGGGGCCCTGCGGCGGCTGCCCGAGCCGGATGTGTGGCTCCTGGCCGACGCGGACCTCGGCGTGACGGCCGCCGGGATGGTCGATGTTCTCGAGCCCGTGCTGACGGGCCGGGCCGATCTGGCGATCGCCACGTTCCCCCCGGCGCAGGGCGGCGGCTTCGGGATCGTGAAGCGGTTCGCCGCGCGGGCGGTCCGCCTCGTGTCTGGGTTCTCCGCGGCCGAGCCCCTGTCGGGTCAGCGCGCCGCGACCGCGGCGACGCTCGCCGCGTGCCGACCGTTCGCGCGCGGGTTCGGCGTCGAGACCGCGATGACGATCGACGCCGTTCGCGCCGGCCTCCGCGTGGTCGAGGTGCCGACCGCCCTCGCGCACCGGCCGACGGGGCGGGACGTCCGCGGGTTCGTCCACCGCGGCCGCCAGGGGCTCGACATCGCCCTCGCCGTCCTGCCGAGGGCCGTGGGGCTGCGATGAGGTGGGGTCCGCTCGAGGTCCGGAACCACCGGGGCGTCCTCGTGCCGCGCATCCTGTGGGCGGCCCTCGACGCGCTGGCCGTGCTGTGGACGATCGGGTGCGCGGTCCTCGGCGAGGGCGCCGCCGCCGCGTGGGGGGCGCTCGCGGGGCTCCTGCTCGTCTCCGCGGCCGGGCTCGTCGACGACCTCGCGCCGATCGGGCCGAGGGGCCTGCGCGGGCACGCGCGGTCACTCCTGCAGGGGCACATGACGACCGGCATCCTCAAGGTGCTGGTCACCGTCGGCGCCTCCGTGGTGGTCGTGGCCCTCGCGCCCTCCCGGCTGGGCTGGGTCGCGATCGCCGGGGTCGTGCTCGTGGCCGCCTCGACGAACCTGTGGAACGGGCTCGACGTCCTGCCGGGCCGGGCGCTGAAGGCGTACGTCCCCGTGGGGCTGGTCTTCGCGCTCGCGGCCGAGCGCTCGGACGCCCCCGCGATCGTGGGGATGCTCGTCGGTGCGGTCCTGGTGCTCCCGCTCGACCTGCGCGAGCGCGCGATGCTCGGGGACGCCGGCTCGAACGCCCTCGGGTTCGCGGCCGGGGTCGGGCTGTACGCGACCCTCGGGGACGCGTGGGTCGTGGTCGCGGCCGCGGCCGCCGTCGCGCTGAACGCGCTCGCCGAGACCGTCACGCTGTCGCGGCTCATCGACCGCGCGCCGCCGCTGCGGTGGCTCGACCGCCTCGGCCGCGAGCCTGCGGAGGGCTGACGGCCCCGGGTTTTCCGGCCCCGGACGCAGATCGAGGGGCCGAAGCCGCCCGGAGCGTCCGGGCCCTCTGTTAGCATGCCGTCCCGAGGTGAAGAAACAGCCGAAGTACATCTTCGTGACGGGCGGGGTCGCCTCGGGTCTCGGCAAGGGGATCACCACCGCGTCGCTCGGTCGTCTCTTCAAGTCCCGCGGTCTCCGCGTCGCCCTCCAGAAGCTCGACCCGTACGTCAACGTCGACCCCGGCACGATGAACCCGTTCGAGCACGGCGAGGTGTTCGTGCTCGACGACGGCGCCGAGACGGACCTCGACCTCGGCCACTACGAGCGGTTCGTGGACGAGAACCTGCACCGGGGCTCGAACGTCACCACCGGCTCGATCTACTCCTCGGTCATCCAGAAGGAGCGGCGCGGCGACTACCTCGGCAAGACCGTGCAGGTCATCCCGCACATCACGGACGAGATCAAGGAGCGGATCCGCTCGTACGCCGAGACCGAGGCCGCCGACCTGTTGCTCGTCGAGATCGGTGGGACCGTCGGCGACATCGAGTCGCTGCCCTTCCTCGAGGCGATCCGTCAGCTCCGCAACGAGGTCGGCCGCGAGAACTGCGCCTTCGTGCACGTGAGCCTCATGCCGTTCATCGGCCCCTCTGGCGAGCTCAAGACGAAGCCAACCCAGCACTCGGTGAAGGAACTGCGCTCGCTCGGTCTGCAGCCGGACGCGATCGTGTGCCGCTCGGACCGGCCGATCGGGCGTCACCTGAAGGAGAAGATCTCGCTCCTGTGCGACGTGCCGATCTCGGGCGTCGTGAGCGCGCCGGACACGCCCTCGATCTACAAGGTCCCGCTCGTCCTCCAGCGCGAAGGGCTCGACGAGCTCCTCGCCGGACACCTGCGGATCGACACCACGCCGGTCCTGACCGAATGGCACGGGCTCGTCGACCGGATCGACGCCGCGACCGACCCGGTGCACATCGCGATCGTCGGCAAGTACGTGAACCTGCGCGACGCGTACCTGTCGGTGATGGAGGCGCTCAAGCACGGCGGGTTCCACCACGGCGCCGAGATCCAGATCACGTGGCTGGCGTCCGACGACCTGGCCGGCGACGGCGAGATGGAGGTCCTGTCGCGCGCCGACGGGATCCTCGTGCCCGGCGGCTTCGGGGTTCGCGGCATCGAGGGCAAGGTCGAGGCCGTCCGCTACGCGCGCGAGCACGACGTGCCGTTCCTCGGCATCTGCCTCGGCCTGCAGTGCGCGGTGATCGAGTTCGCGCGGAACGTCTGCGGCCTGCCGGACGCCAACTCCTCGGAGTTCGACCCCGCCACGCCGAACCCCGTGATCGATCTGCTCCCCGAGCAGAAGAACGTGACGGATCTCGGCGGGTCGATGCGCCTGGGCGCGCAGCCGTGTCACCTCGTGCCCGGCACGATCGCGGCACGGGCGTACGACGAGCAGATCGTGTACGAGCGCCACCGCCACCGCTGGGAGGTGAACCCCGCGTACCACCAGGTGCTCACCGAGCACGGGCTCGTGTTCTCGGGGCTCTCGCCGGACGGACGCCTGGTCGAGATCATCGAGCTCCCGGATCACCCGTTCTTCGTGGCCGGGCAGTTCCACCCCGAGCTCCGCTCGCGCCCTACGCGGCCGCATCCGCTGTTCCGCGAGTTCGTGGGCGCCGCGCACGCGCGCCGCACGGCCCGCGCCGAGGAGACCATCGTCGTCGGCTAGGCTTCCGGGCGTGGAGCCGGTCCCCACCCGCGAGGCCTACGCCGGGCGCATCATCCGCGTCGAGGTCCAGAGCCGTCCCGAGGGCGAGTACGACGTCGTCCGGCATCCCGGCTCGGCCGCGGTTGTCCCGATCACGCCCGAGGGCGACGTCCTGCTGGTCCGCCAGCTCCGCCCGGCGATCGGTCGGTCCATCGTCGAGGTGCCCGCGGGCCTGCTCGACCAGCGCGAGGAGGACGCGCTGTCGTGCGCGGCTCGCGAGCTGCTCGAGGAGACCGGCTACCGGCATGGGTCGATCGAGTTCCTCGGCGGCTGCTTCCCCTCGCCCGGGTACACGGACGAGTACGTCCACCTGTTCGTGGCCCAAACGCGGGCCGAGCCCGAGAGCTCGCCCGAGGAGGGTGTCGAGCTCGTCCGCAGGCCGTTCGCCGAGATGGTCGCCGCCGCCAGAGCGGGACGCGTGCGGGACGCGAAGACGGCGCTCGCGCTGCTCCTGGCGGACGCGCGCGGACACGGCCGCTGAGCCCTCCGCCGGCGCCCGCCGGTGGCCGGTCCGATAGGCTTGGGGATGCACCGCGCCGATACCCAGGTCGTGGACCGACGCCGAGGAGGACCGCCGTGATCGTCGGGATCCCGAAAGAGGTCAAGGACAGCGAGTACCGCGTCGCGGCCACCCCCGAGGGCGCCCGCGAGCTGACGAGGGCGGGCCACGAGGTGGTGGTCGAGACCGGCGCCGGCGCCGGCTCGGCGCTCCCGGACGAGGACTTCGTCGCCGCAGGTGCCCGCATCCTGCCGGATGCCGACGCCGTGTTCGCCGAGGCGGACATGATCATGAAGGTCAAGGAGCCGCAGCCCCAGGAGTACGGTCGGTTCAAGCCCGGTCAGCTGCTCTTCACCTACCTGCACCTGGCCGCCGACAAGGCGCTCACCGAGTTCCTCGTCGAGGCGGAGGTCGCCTCGGTGGCCTACGAGACGGTCGAGCTGCAGGAGCACCGCCTCCCGCTGCTCGCGCCCATGAGCGAGATCGCGGGTCGTATGGCGCCGCAGGAGGGCGCGAAGTACCTCGAGCGCCCGCTCGGGGGACGCGGCGTGCTGATGGGCGGGGCCTCGGGCGTCGAGCCGGCGAACGTCGTCGTGATCGGCGCCGGCATGGCCGGTCTGAACGCGGCGTGGATCGCCGCCGGCATGGAGGCCAAGGTCGTCGTCCTGGACAAGAACCTCGACCGGCTCCGGTACGTGGACCAGATCCAGGCGGGCCGGATCCAGACCGTGATGAGCAGCGCGCTCGCGATCGAGCGACTGGTGCTCGATGCCGACCTGGTGATCGGCGCCGTCCTGATCCCCGGCGCGAAGGCGCCGCACCTCGTCACCGAGGACATGGTGCGCCAGATGCGGGCCGGATCGGTCATCGTCGACATCTCGATCGACCAGGGCGGGTGCGTCGAGACGGCCCACGTCACCACGCACTCGAACCCGGTGTTCGTCGAGCACGACGTCGTGCACTACTGCGTCGGCAACATGCCGGGAGCGGTGCCGCGTACGTCCACGTACGCCCTCACGAACGCGACGTTGCCGTACGCGCTCGACATCGCGTCGAATGGCCTCGAGGCCGCCCTCCGGGACGACCCGGCGCTCGCGCTCGGCGTGAACGTGTACCGGGGTCACGTGACGAACGTCGGCGTCGCGGAGGCCCACGGCATGGGGCACACGGATCTCGGCTCGCTCGTCGACGGGCTGA
>DAIUEM010000106.1:0-7040 GCA_036845105.1 Actinomycetota bacterium
TCGTCTCGAAGGCGATGCCCTTCTCGCGCTCCAGCTCTCGGAGCGCCGCGATCATCTCCTGGTTCATCTCCCGCTCCTCGCCGTTCCCCACTCGAAGACCGTGCGCGCCGACCCGATGTCGGCGTAGGGGACGCGTCGCTCTCCGCCCTCGGAAGCGATCGCGATCGCCTCCGCGTCGGCCGAGACCAACGCGCCCTCGTGCACCCTGGAGCCGTCGATCGGCTCCACCGTCTTCACCTTCACCCGCTGCCCGACGCTCCACCGGAAGTGGCGCGGCGTCCGGAGCGGCCGCTCGAGCCCCGGCGAGCTCACCTCGAGGGTGTAGCCCCGGGGACCGAAGTCCTCGAGGTCCAGGCGCCTCGACAGGCGCTCGGAGACCTCTGCGATCGTGTCGAGGTCGACCCCGCCCTCGCGGTCGACCGAGACGCGAAGCACGCTCCGCCCTCCCTCGCCACGGAAGGTGACGTCCCACAGCTCCAGGCCGGACGACTCGACCACCGGCCGGACCAGCGCCTCGGCGTCCATGCTCCGCCCCTCGAAAAAGAAAGTGGGCGCGAGCCCACTTCCTGGTGCAACCGCTCCGTTGACCCACCAAGTATAGCGGAGCGCGGCGCGATGGGGGCCGGAACCGCTGGTCAGAGGGCTCGGCGCTGACCCTCCGGCGTGTTCCAGTGGTCCCGGGCGTTCATGCGGCGGGCCATGCGCGGGTCGTCCCATCCGAGGTGGAGCCGCACGCCGAGGGCCCGGCAGGCGGCCTCGGCCGCCTCGGCGCTCGGGTACTCCTCGCGGGTCCACGTGCCGTCCACCGCGATCAGGAGCAGGTCCCACGTCTGGCGTCCGACGTGCTGCAGGACGGCCTCGACCTCGGGTCGGAGCTTCACGAAGTCGACGAGTCGCCCGGCCGGACGCGCGGTCACGGCCGGAGCCTACGGTGCCGACGCGAGCAGGTCCAGCCCGATCTCGACCGCCTGGGCGAGCGGCGCCTGCGTTCGCTCGCCGGTCGCCCGGAGCTTCAGGTCGACCGAGCCGCCATCGACGCCTCGCTTGCCGACGACGATCTGCACCGGGCAGCCGATCAGGTCGGCGTCAGCGAACTTCACGCCCGCCGCTTCCTCACGGTCGTCGAGAAGCACCTCGACGCCCCGGTCCAGGAGCTCGCCGTAGATCCGCTCGGCCTCGGCGACCGACGCGTCGTGGTCGCGCGTCGCGAGCACGACCTCGACCTGGAACGGCGCGATCGCCTTCGGCCACCGGAGCCCGGCGTCGTCGTGGAACTGCTCGGCCGCCGCGGCCATGATCCGCGAGATCCCCATCCCGTAGCAGCCCATCTGGAACGGCTTGGCCATGCCGCCCTCGTCGACGAACGTCGCCTTCAGCGGCTCCGAGTACTTCGTGTGCAGCTGGAAGATATGTCCGACCACGATCGACCGCCCCGTGCGGAGCGCTCCGCCATCGAGGGGACAGCGATCGCCCTCGCGGATCTGGACGAGGTCCTCGAACCGGTCCACGCGGAAGTCGCGCGGCGTGTTCGCCCCGCGGACGTGGTGGTCGAGCTCGTTCGCGCCCGTGATCCAGTCACGCCCGCCCCGCACGGTGTGGTCTGCCAGCACGACGGCGTCGTCGGGTATGGCCTGCGGCCCCACGTACCCTTTGACGAAGCCACGAGCGGCGAAGTCGGCGTCCTCGAACGGGCGGAGCGGCGTCGGGAAGAACAGGTGCTCCAGCTTGGGCTCAGCCACCTCCCGGTCACCCGGGACGAGCACCGCCACGGTCTGCCCGCCGGCATCGAACATGACGCACTTGAGCGTCTCGGCCGCATCCACGCCGAGGAGCGACACCAGAGCATCGATCGTCGATGTGTCCGGCGTGTCGAGCACCTCGAGCGGTAGCAGGTCGCTCTGCTCAGGTGGCTCGGGCGCCATCGGACGCGCGGCCTCCACATCCGCGAAGTAGTCGCCGTTCGCGCACTCGACGAACAGGTCCTCGCCGATGTCCGCACGAGCCATGAACTCGTGATTGACGCCGCCGCCGATCTGGCCGGGATCGGCCTCGACGACGACGAAGTCCAAGCCGCAGCGTTCCAGGACCCGCTCGTACGCCTGGTACATCACATCGTACGAGGCCCGCATGCCCGCCTCGTCGCGGTCGAACGAGTACGCGTCCTTCATGAGGAACTCGCGGACGCGCAGCAGCCCGAACCGCGGCCGGAACTCGTCGCGGTACTTCCATTCGACCTGGTACAGGTTCACCGGGAGGTCTCGGTACGAGGGCAGGTTCGCCGCGACCAGCGGCGCAACGACCTCCTCCTCCGTCGGGCCGAGCAGCAACTGTCGGCCGTGTCGGTCCGTCAGCTTGAACAGCAGCTCGCCGTAGAGCTCGAAACGTCCCGTCGCCTTCCACGGCTCGGCCGGGAGGACGATCGGCATCCGGATCTCCTGCGCGCCCGAGGCGTCCATCTCCTCGCGCGTGATCTCCTCGATCCGGCGCATCGTGCGAACGCCGAGCGGCAGGGTCGTGTACACGCCGGCGGTGAGCTGTCGGACGAACCCGGCCCGGAGCAACAGGCGGTGGCTCGCCACCTCGGCCTCGGCCGGATCTTCCCGCAGGGTCGGTGCGAACAGGTGCGACAGGCGCATGGGCCTGGAAGGATACCCGGGATGGACGTCCGCCCGGACCGTTCGACGTTCGAGACGCTCGCGGCGTCGTGGCCGCTCGTCCCCGTGTGGACGGAGCTGCTCGCCGACGTCTCGACGCCGGTCGGCGTGTTCCCTGCCCTCGCCGGTGAGGGCCCCGGGATCCTGCTCGAGAGCGTGGAGCGCTCGGAGCGCTGGGGTCGGTACTCGTTCGTCGCCGGCGACCCGGCCGCGGTCGTCGTCGCGAGCGCCGACGGCCTGCGCGTGCGGGACGTCGCGCGGCCGCTGCCGGCCGACCTGCGCGACTCGGGGAGCGCCCGCGCCGACCTGCGAGCCCTGGCCGAGGGCCTCCGCGCCCCCCGGCTCGAGGGCCTGCCGTCGCTCACGGGCGGGCTCATGGGGTTCCTGTCCTACGAGGCGGCGGGGCTCCTCGACGGTCACCCGTCCCCCGCAGGCGACCCCGGCGCCCCGCCGATCGGCCTGCTCGTCGTGGATCGCGCGGTGGTGTTCGACCACTGGCGGCAGCGGCTGCTGCTCGTCGCCCACGTCGCGGGGGCCGACTACGACGCGGGCGTGGCGGCGCTCGAGGACCTGGAGGCGCGCCTCGCGACCCCGTCCGCTCCCCCACCGGAGCCGCTCGGGGGCGGGACGGCGTACGTCGACGACACCGGCGAGCCGAACATGCCGGACGAACGCTACCGCCAGATCGTGGGCGCGATGAAGGAACACATCGCGGCCGGCGACATCTACCAGGGGGTGCCCTCGCGCCGCGTGTCCTTCCCCGCCCCGCGCGGCGGCTTCCCCATCTATCGGCGCCTGCGCGTTTCGAATCCGGCCCCGTACATGTTCTTCGTCCGGATGCTCGGGCTCGAGCTCGCCGGGTCCTCGCCGGAGCCGCTCGTGCGTGTCGAGGGGAGGACCGTCACGACACGGCCGATCGCCGGCACCCGTCCGCGGGGCGAGACCGAGCTGCGCGACCGTCTCTTCGAGCACGAGCTCCTCGCGGACCCGAAGGAGCGTGCCGAGCACGCGATGCTCGTGGACCTCGCGCGGAACGACCTCGGCCGCGTGTGCACGCCCGGGACGGTCCGCCCCACCGAGCTCATGGTCGTCGAGCGCTTCTCGAAGGTGATGCACATCGTGAGCACGGTCGAGGGCGAGCTCGCGGAGGACATGCACGCGCTCGACGCGCTCGCGGTCACCTTCCCGGCCGGCACCGTGACCGGCGCGCCGAAGCGACGCGCGATGGAGATCATCGGGGAGCACGAGCCCACCGCGCGGGGCCCGTACGCGGGGGCCGTCGGCTACTGCACGTTCGCCGGCGACCTCGACTTCTGCATCACGATCCGCACGGCGGTCGTCGCGGACGGCAGCGCCCACGTCCAGAGCGGCGCCGGGATCGTCGCCGACTCGGATCCCGAGACCGAGCTGCGCGAGACGAAGAGCAAGGCGCTGGCGCTGCTCCCGGCGGTGCTGGATGGAGGGGACGCCTCGTGATCCTCGTCGTCGACCACTACGACTCGTTCACGTACAACCTCGTCCAGCTCGTCGAGGGCCTGGGCCACGAGACCGAGGTCGTGAAGAGCGACGTCGAGACCGCCGCCGCGCTCGTCGCGCGCCGACCCGCCGCCGTGATCCTGTCGCCGGGGCCCGGGCGGCCGGAGGACGCAGGCGTGTTCACCGACCTGCTCGGCCTGCTGCCGGCCGAGACGCCGGTCCTCGGCGTGTGCCTGGGGCACCAGGCGCTCGGCCTGGTCGCCGGCGGGAACGTCGACCGCGCCGAGCCGGTGCACGGCAAGGCGAGCCTCGTCTTCCACGAGGGCAGGGGCATCCTCGCCGGGCTCCCGAACCCGTTCGAGGCGGCCCGGTACCACTCCCTCGTGGTCCGGCGCGAGGGCCTGCCCGAGGAGCTGGAGCTCACCGCCTGGAGCGAGGACGGCCTGGTGATGGCGACCCAGCATCGGTCGCTCCCCCGGTTCGGCGTCCAGTTCCACCCGGAGTCGATCCTCACGCCGGATGGCCCGAGGATCGTGCGGAGCTTCCTCGCGCTCGCGCGCGGCTGATCGCCTACACGTCGGCGGCTTCGGTCACCTTCTCGGCGGCGACCTTGCGTGCCTCGACGAGCAGCGCGTCGACGAGCTCGGCCTCGGCCACCTTCGCGACGACCTCCCCCTGGCGGACGATGAAGCCGAGCCCGTTGCCGGCCGCGATGCCGACGTCGGCCTCGCGCGCCTCGCCCGGGCCGTTCACGACGCAGCCCATCACCGCCACGCGCATCGGCACCTCGAACCCCTCGCGCTCGATCGCATCGTTCACCTTCCGCGTGAGCTCGAGGACGTTCACCTCGGCGCGGCCGCAGCTCGGGCACGCGACGAGGTCGAGCCCACGCTTCCGGAGGCCGAGCGACTGGAGGATCCACGTCCCGGCCTTCACCTCCTCGACCGGGTCGTCGGTCAGGCTCACGCGGATCGTGTCGCCGATGCCCTCGGCGAGCAGGGCGCCGATGCCCACGGCGCTCTTGATCCCGCCCATCGGCATCGGGCCGGCCTCGGTCACGCCCAGGTGGAGCGGGTAGTCGCACTTCTCGGCGAGCTGGCGGTAGGCCTCGATCATCACGCGCGGGCTCGAGTGCTTCACGCTGATCTTGACGTCGAGGAAGTCCTCGTCCTCGAGGATCCGCGCCTCGGCGAGCGCGCTCTCGACGAGCGCCTCCGGCGTGGGCGAACCGTACCGCGCGAGCAGGTCCTTCTCGAGCGACCCGGCGTTCACCCCGATCCGGATCGGCACGCCACGGGCCTTCGCCTCGCGCGCGATGAGCCGCACCTTGTCGTGGTACCTGATGTTGCCGGGGTTGATCCGCAGGCCCTGGACGCCGGCCTGGAGCGCGGCCATCGCGTACTTCCATTGGAAGTGGATGTCGGCCACCACCGGCACGGTGGACTTCGCCGCGATCGCCGTCAGCGCTTCGGCGTCCTCCCAGTGCGGCACCGCGACGCGCACGATGTCGACCCCGGCGGCGACGAGCGACGCGATCTGCTGGAGCGTGGCGTTGACATCCGCGGTCTTCGTCGTCGTCATCGACTGCACGCTGATCGGGGCGTCGCCGCCGATCGCGACGTCGCCGATGCGGATCTGCCGGGTGGTCCTGCGCTGCACGAGCATCTCGCTCCCAGGCTAGCGGCTCACTCGCCGAACACGTGGAACATGACCTGGCGGTCCTTCGGCTCGTCCATCTCGAACAGGATGAGTCGTTGCCACCGGCCGAACGCGGGCTCGCCGTCGAGCACCGGGATCGCCTGCGAGGTCGCCGAGAGCAGCATCGACTTCACGTGCGAGTGGCCGTTGCGGCGCTCGTGCGACTCGTCGAGGTTCTGCGTCCGGCGATCCAGGTCGTCGTGCGCGTAGTAGATGTCCTCGGGCACGAGGTGGAGCATCCGCTGGCGGAAGTCCTGCATCGCGCCGTCCTCCCACTCGTTGATCAGGAGCGCGCACGTCGTGTGCGCGCAGAACACGATCGCGGCGCCCTCGGTGACGCCCGAGTCCTTGATCGCGCGCTGGAGCTCCTCGGTGAGGTCGAGGTAGGCGTAGCGCTGCGGCGCGGCGACCTCGACCGTGGTGGTGACCGATCTCACGGTTCCCTCCTTGTCGTTGTGGCCGCGGGCGCGACCGGTAGCTCGAACGTGAACACGCTCCCACGCCCCGGGCTGCTATCCGCCCAGATCCGACCGCCGTGGGCCTCGACCACGGAGCGGGCGATCGCGAGACCGATGCCGGTCCCGCCCTCCTTCTGCGAGCGGGCGGGGTCCACGCGGTAGAAGCGCTCGAAGATCTTCGGCTGCTGGTCCTCCGGGATGCCGATCCCCGTGTCGGTGACCGAGATGCGCACCTCCTGGGGGCCGAGCTCGCACGCGAGGCTCACCGTGCCGCCGTCCGGGGTGTACTTCACGGCGTTGTCGAGCAGGTTGGCGAAGAGCTCGTGCAGGCGGGAGCGGTCGCCGACCACGACGATTTCGGGGAAGCTGGGGACCTCGAGGGTGATGCTCCGCTCGGCGGCCAGGATCTCGAAGGCCTCGGCCATGTCGGCCAGGATCTGGTCGAGGCGCAGGGGGTGGTGGTCGAGCGGCACGTCGCCCGTGTCGGCCTGCGACAGCAGGAGCAGGTTGGTGATGATGCCGATCATCCGGTCGCACTCGCGGATGTTGCTGTCGAGCACGTCGCGGTAGGCCTCGGGGTCGTCGCCGTTGGTGCGGAGGGCGATCTCGGCCTCCCCCTTCATGATGGTCAGCGGCGTGCGCAGCTCGTGCGCGGCGTCGGCGGCGAACTGGCGCAGGAGGGCGAAGGACTGCTCGAGGCGCTCGATCATCTCGTTGAGCGTCTCGGCGAGCACGTCGAACTCGTCGCCGGACT
>DAIUEM010000107.1:0-6952 GCA_036845105.1 Actinomycetota bacterium
GTCGATGACCTGGGCCGTGAGCGTTCCGTCCTCGTCGACCACGAGCGTGCCGAAGTTCAGCCACTCCTTGGCCGCCTCCCACGAGGCGACGTCGGCGGGGGTCGGCGGCCCGAAGAAGAACAGGCGCTCTGGGTTCAGGGTCATGTCGAAGTCCCGGTTGGGGAAGATGCCGGCGTTCATCGGCCCGGTCACGACCTCATGCACGACGAAGCCGGTATCGTCCGCGAAGGGCACGTACCGGAACACCTCGGCGAAATGCACGTCGGTGGTGATCCAGACCGTGTCGTCGATCCCCTCGTCCTGCAGGAACCGCAGGATGTCCAGTAGCTCCCGCTCGAAGCCGGTGTCCTGGTCGAAGTTCGCCCATCCGTCGCGGCCGTTCGTCGCCGGGAACCCGGTGGGGATCGACATCGGCACGCTCGAGACGATCACCTTCCAGGTGGCGTCGGAACCGGCGAGCTCCTGCTTCAGCCAGGCGAGCTGCTCGGGCCCGAGCATCGTCTTCGGGCGGTCGGGGATGTCCTCGGCCAGGTTCGCGTCCCGGTACTGCCGGGTGTCGAGCACGAACATCTCCAGGTGCTTCCCCCAACGCAACGTGCGATACAGGCGTGTAGGGATCTCGGGCGAGATGGCGATCGGCGTGTAGTCCACGAACGCGTCCAGGCCCATCGGCAGGAGGTGCTCGCCGGGTGTGTAGGGCGGCACGTCGCGCGTGTCGCCGAGCGGCCCGAAGTCGTTCACCACCTCGTGGTCGTCCCACACACCCACGTACGAGGCGGATGCGAGCAGCGCCTGGAGGTTCGCGTCGGCCCGGTTGTAGCGCCAGTGCGCCCAGAAGCCCTCGAGATCGGCGGCCTGGAGGAAGTCGCCCGGCACCTGCGCGTTGCCGTACCGTCCGGTCTCGAGGCACAGGTCGTCGGCGTAGATCATGTCGCCGAGCCCGACGAAGATGTCGGGGTCCCACGAGCGGACGGTGTCCATGATCGGGAACCCTTCCACGGCGTCCCGGCACACGTTCTGCCCGGATAGATCACCGCCGAACGCGAGACGGATGGGTGCCGGCGCGTCGTCCGTGGGTGCCGTGGCGAACGAGCCACCGACGACCGGCCCCTGGGCACCTCCGTGACGGCTCTGGGTGAACCAGACCCGATAGCGGTACTCGGTCGAGGGCCGCAGGCCCCGGAGCAGGACCCGTCCGGTGTGGTCGTCGGCGGGGCCGACCGGGACAGGAGCGATCGGCCCGTGCCCGCCCCCGGACAGGGCCACATGGAGGACGGCCGCGCGATCCGCCCTGGCCCACAGCACCGCGGACCTCGCGGTGACGTCCCCAACGACGACCCCGTGCGTGACGGACGGGCCGCTCCGGCGTGCCTGCTCGCCACCGATGGCGGTGACCCGCCCCTGCACCAGGAGGGTCGCCGCGACCAGCACCCCAAGGAGGGAGAGCCGTCGGATCCGCGCGATCGCCGTCACGAGCTCCACCTCTCGGTCTTCCGGCACCTCTCAGCTCGTACCGCCGAGAGACTTACGTTGCAGGATATCGGAGCACCGCGACCCCCTGCGCTTCCCCGTGGTCAGCCGGCGTCGGACACGCGGATCGCGACCTTGCCCGCCGCGTGACCCTCCGCGAGATACCGGATCGCATCGGGAGCCTCGTGGAGCGGATACGTCCGGTCGACGACGGGCGTGACCGTTCCCGCGTCGATCAGCTCTGCCAGCGACTCCAGGTCCTCGTGCGTCTCCTTCGAGATCAGCCCGCGCAGCTTCTGACCGCTGAACAGGGAGACGATCGGCGCGCGGAAGATCTGCCGGTCGAACCCTCCGAGCCACCGCCCGCCGCCCTCGCCGCCGAGGATCACGAGCGTTCCCCGCGCGTCGAGTGCGCCCCGCAGCTGCGACAGCGGCCGACGGCCGGCGGTGTCGATGATCACGTCGAACCGCCGCTTCCCGTCCGCGAGCTCCTGACGCGTGTAGTCGATCACGTCGTCCGCGCCGATCGAGCGAACCAGGTCCGTCTTCGCCGTGCTGACCACGCCGGTGACCTCGGCCCCGAACGCCTTCGCGATCTGCACCGCGTACGAGCCCACGCCGCCGGCCGCGCCGATCACCATCACGCGCTGTCCGGCCCGCACCTCCCCGACGTCGCGCACGGCGTGGAGGGCGGTGAGCCCGGAGATCGGCACGACCGCGGCCTGCTCGAACGTCAGCCTCGCCGGCTTCGGAACGAGCTTGTCCGGCGGGGCGACCGCGTACTCGGCGAACGACCCCTCCCCGATCCCCATCACCTCGTCGCCGGGCGCGACGCCGGTGACGGCCGCCCCGACCGCCTCGACGCGTCCCGCCAGATCGCTGCCTCGGACCCGGAGCTTCGGCCGCCGGAGCCCGAACCCCATGGCGCGCACCAGGTAGGGCGACCCGGTCATCAGGTGCCACACGCCGGGGTCGAGACCCGCCGCGTGCACGCGGACGAGCACGTCCTTCTCGCCCACCGCCGGCACGTCGATCTCGTCGAGCCGCAGCACGTCGGCCGGGCCGTATCCGTCCTGCACGATCGCCTTCATCGGTCCCCCCTCCTCGTGATCCGCGTGTACGCCGTACACTTGCCGCGGGACTCTACGTGTACGGCGTACACTTGTCAAACTCGAAGGGCTCGCGTGGAGCCCTCTCCCGAGAGGAGACGCGATGACCGCGAAGACCGAGGCACGGACCCGGGAGCCGCTGACCAGGGAGCGGATCCTGCGCGTCGCCGTCGCCGTCGCCGACGAGGACGGGATCGAGTCGCTGAGCATGCGACGGATCGCGCAGGAGCTCGGCGTGGTGCCGATGGCCCTGTACCGGCACGTGGCGAACAAGGACGAGGTGTTCGGCGGCCTGGTCGACGCGGTCGTCGGCGAGATCGACCCGCCGGTCGCAGACGTCGACTGGAAGACCGCCGTCCGCGAGCGGGTGCTCTCGGCCCGTCGGGCGCTCCTTCGCCACCCCTGGGCCTCGCGCGTGATCGAGTCGCGGACCACCCCTACCCCGACCGTGATCGAATACATGGACTCGATGATCGGGATGTTCCGAGCCGGTGGTTTCTCGATCGAGCTGACCCACCACGCGATGCACGCGATGGGCAGCCGACTGTTGGGGTTCTCGCAGGAGCTGTTCGACGACTCCTCCGAGGCAGGCGAGGGGTTCGACGCAGACATGATCCGCGTGATGGCGGATCGCTACCCCTTCATCAACGAGATCATCGTGAGCATCACGCACGACGAGACCTCGATCGTCGGCCCAGGGTGCGACGATCAGTTCGAGTTCGAGTTCGCCTTGGATCTGATGCTGGACGGCCTCGAGCGGGTGAGGGAGGGGTCGTAGGTGAGGAGCTCGAGAGCTCCCGTCACCCGTCCCCCACCGTGGCGACGTAGACGGTGCTGGCGGCCTCGCCGCCCGTCAACGGGTTGGGGAAGGTGACCACATGCGCGTCGCATGACGCGAAGATCCGCTCGACCACGGAGACATACGACTCGTCCGGGGGATCGTCGGACCACAGCGCGTAGACCGCTCCGGGGTGCAGGCGGTCGGCGAGTCGCCGCTGCCCCTCGGGCTCGTAGAAGGGACCGTGACGAGGGTGCAGGAGGTGGCGTGGCGTGTGGTCGATGTCCACGAGGATCGCGTCGTGGCGATGGGGAGCGCCGGGCCCGAAGCTCGAACCGGTGGCGACCATCGCGAAGAAGTCCCCCTCCACGAGGGTGCATCGCGGATCGGACGTCAATCGGTGGCTCACCGGAAGCAGGCCGCGTCGATGCCACCCGATGACCTCGTCCAGCGCCTCGATGACACGGAGCGAGTGGACCCGGGGGTCTCGAAGGACGGCGTCGGCCGTGTAGCCGAGGCCGAGCCCCCCGACCACCACGTCGAGATCGGCGCCATCGAGGCGGGCGAGTGCGAGATCTGCGAGCGCGATCTCCGAGACCGTGAAGAGGCTCGACATGAGGAACTCGTCGTCGAGCTTCGCCTCGTACACGTCGATCCGCAGGCTCGGCTCGATCCGTCGTCGCAGGCTGATCTCACCGAGCGGCGTCGGACACCAGTCGAGCTCTTCGAATCGAGCGCTCACGCACCGAATCTAGCTGTGGGCGCTGAGGGTTATCGAACCCCCCGACCTCTTCCTCGGAAGGGCGGGAGAACCACGGCGACTGGGAAGGCGACTGGGAACTTGACACCTCCTTCCCCCGGGGCGGCTGAACAGAGGCCAATCGCGCCGACGGGCTGATGCTCAAGAGGGGCGACCAGGGCGACCGTGCTCACGAGTACCGACTGGTTCGGTCGGCTCTTCGATCAGTTGTTGACCCGGATCCCGCGTCGAGCCGCCTGCACGGCAGATGACGCTCGATGCACCTCCTTGGCACCGTTCAGGGCCGAGGTGCTCATCGCAGACACGGGCGGTCTACCTGGGGGTCGTCGGCCCCTCGAAGTTGTGTGGGAGCCGTGAGCTCGCGCGATGCTGTTCTCGGCATCAAGCGGGTCGGTGGCCGATCACCGTCCGGAGTCCCGCGGGAAGCCGTTCACCGCCGAACGAGGAACCGACGGTCGCCGCGACTCCATGCTCCGAGAGCAGAGCCGGGATCAGACTCGTATCGATCATCACGTTGTCGTGGCGCTCGTCGTCGCGACGCCACGAGCCGTCCTCGTTCCGGACGAACGTCGCCATCTGCCGGACGAACCGATCGGGCGAGGGAACCGAGGTGAGGGTGACGAGAGCCCAGTCGTCACCGACCCAGCCGAAGCGTCCGGGCTCGCTACGAGCACGCGCGTACTCGAGATCGCAGATGTCGAGCGCGAGCACCCCTCCTGGCTGAAGCGCCTCAGCGGCCGCCACGAGCGCGCGTTCGATCGAGGCGGCATCGGGCAGGTAGCTGAGGACGTGCCCCACCGAGACGATCGCGTCGGCGGGTGGGATCGGATCGTCGGGGAGAACGAGCTCGTGGACCTCCTCCGCGTCGGCGGCCACCTCTCGTGCGAGCTCGAGCATGGCGGGAGACGCATCCGTGGCGATGACACGGTGACCGGCGTCGAGCAGGTGCCGGGTGAGGAGGCCGCTCCCGCAGCCGAGCTCGAGAACGACCCCACCCCGTTCCCGGACCGGAGCGAGCAACGCCAGGATGGCAGGGGCCGTGTCGTCAGCGTGGAAGCCGAACCCCAGATGGTGGATCCGCGCCAGGTCCCGGCGGTAGTAGGGACCATCCACCTGCATCGCGCGAGTGTACTGCCGAGGTGACGGTCGGCGGCAGAGCAGCCTGCGATCGGTGGGCGCTGGAGGGCTCGAACCTCCGACCTCTTCCTTGTAAGGGAAGCGCTCTACCGCTGAGCTAAGCGCCCAAGGTCCACGCGGGCTCGGCCGGGACGCCGCGGACGTGGCCGCACGCCCGGCAGACGACCTCGCCGAGCATCACGGACAGGCGCGTCGCGCCGCACGACTCGCAGCGGTCGAGCTGCACGGCCCAGTCGGCACGCTCCTCCTGGCACGAGGGGCACACGAGCACCTGGTGGCCCTCGACGCTGGCGCGGACCCACGGGCGCTCCCGCTTGTCGGGGTCGAACGTGGGGCGGCCGCAGAACAGGCAGCCGGGACGCTTCACGGGCGGCTCGGTCGAGCTCACGAGCCAACAGGATAGGTCACTCGGCGGACGCGTGACTCGCGCGTTCGGGTGTCTCGAACGACGACCCCGCCCGGTGCACCGAGCGCTCGCCGCGGTGCACGATCATCGCACCGCCCCGGCCGAACACCGTCCAGCGCTGACCGTCGCCGAGGATCGCGGTGCGCTCGTCGATCCCGACGAACCACGAGGACTCGGGAATCCGCGAGGTGACCCACCACCGCATGCCGGGGATCTTGCCCATCCGGTCCCAGTGCACGCCGAACGACACGTGCGGCACGAGCCCGAGACCGAACGTCCACGAGGCGCCGACCTTGCGCTCACGCGCCTGCGCCCGGGACTGGCTCGCGACCATCGCGCCGGCGCTGCAGCCCGCGTACACGGCGCCGCGGTCGAGCGCCGCGTTCAGCCCCCGCCACAGCGCCGTGCCCTCGATCGTCGTGCCCAGGTGCTTCGGGTTCCCGCCCGAGAAGTACACGAGGGCCGCCCGGTCCACCGCGGTCGCGAGGTCCCCGCGCTCGGCGTCTGCGCGGGTCTTCACCGGCAGGACGTCGGCCTGCCACCCCATCGCCCGGTAGTGCTCGAGCCCCATCCGGCCCCAGCGCTCGAACACCGCGTCGCCCTCGGGCGCGCTCGCGGTGGGCAGGATCGCGACGCGCGGGTCGGCGCCGTCGAGCGCGGCGCGCTCGGGCTCCTCGGACCAGGCCTCGAACTCTCCCGAGCCGAGCAGCAGGAACCGGCGGTTCTGCGACACCGGCGAAGCCTACCTAGGATGGAACGAGCGCACGAAGGAGGCGAGCCATGGACGAGTACAGCGATCAGGCGGCGAGCGCCCTCGAGTTCGAGGAGGACGTGCGGGTGGAGCGCTCGCTCGTCGGCGTCATGCGAGCACGCGACGTTCACCTCCATCAGGCGGCGGCGGGGCCGATCGCGGCCGGCGGGTCGCTCTCGATCCTCCAGGGCGGGTGCGGCCCGGTCATCGCGAACGGGCACGTGACGATCCGGCAGGGCGGCTGCGGGCCGCTCATCGCGAACGGCGACGTGTCGATCGAGCAGGGTGGCTCCCAGAGCATCATCGCGGCCGGCGGCGCGACGCTCGGCGAGCGCTCGTTCGTCGGCCTCGTGCTCTCGCCGAAGGTGACCGTCGAGGACGGCGCGAGGGTGATGTTCAACACTCCGCAGGCGCTCGCCTTCGGGGCGACGCTGGGCGTTGCGATCGGAGTCCTCGTCCGGCTGTTCCGCCGCTGAGGCTGGTCCAGCTAGACATCCCACGCCTCGAAGGAGTCAAGCCACCGCTGCGAGCGAGTCCGGCC
>DAIUEM010000108.1:0-6931 GCA_036845105.1 Actinomycetota bacterium
GAGCTCGACCCCGAGCTCAGACCCGCGCTGAAGAAGGAGGGCTACCTCTCGCGCGACGCGCGTGAGAAGGAGCGCCGGAAGTACGGCCTGAAGAAGGCTCGCAAGGCGCCGCAGTACTCGAAGCGGTAGGACCCGGCCCTCAGGTCTCCTCGCCGCTCGGCTCCTCGACCCCCTCCTCCTCGAGCGCGCCCTCGGCGAGCGCGGCCAGCTCGTCGTCGGAGATCGGCTCGAGCGGCGTCTCGAGGATCGTGCGGGCCCGGACCTCGAGCGACGCCGGCACCCACACGTGGACCGGTCCCATGCGGTACGGGCCCTCCCCCTCACCCTTGACCATGACCGGGATGCCCTCGGCCTCGAGCCTGGCGCGCTGGATCTCGCCCTCGGGGACCGAGCCGAAGGACGTCAGATAGACGAACGCCTCGCTGCTCATGCCCCCATCCTCCCACGGCGCGTCGGCGGGAACGCATTGACATCCATCGATGTGTCGGCGTACCATCCATCGACGGTTGTCGATGGATCGGAGGTGACCCAGGTGCGTGAGCTCGAGGTGCTGGAGGCGCCGACGGCGCCGGCCGCGTGCTGCATGCCCCTGGCGACCGACGGCATGTCCCGGGAGGACGCCGAGACCACCGCGAGGGTGTTCAAGGCGCTCGGCGACCCCCACCGCGTGCGGATCGTGAACCTCCTGGCGAACGCGCCGGGCCCGGCGTGCGTGTGCGACCTCACGCCCGAGCTCGGTCTGTCGCAGCCGACCGTGAGCTTCCATCTGAAGAAGCTCGTCCAGGCCGGCCTGCTGACCCGCGAGCAGCGCGGGGTGTGGGCCTACTACGCGATCGACCGCGCGGCGCTCGAGCGCCTGGCGACGATCTTCCGACTCCGGGAGGGGGAGACGACATGAGCGAGCTGCGTGAAGAGGTCCGAGACGCCTACGCGAAGGTGGCGCTGAACGTGCTGGACACGGGCGAGGGCTGTTGCGGCCCGTCGGTCTCGTGCTGCGACGACGACCTGAGCACCGGCGCGAGCGGCTACGACGCCGCGACGCTCGCCGAGGTGCCGGACGCTGCGGCGCTCGCGAGCCTCGGCTGCGGCAACCCGATCGCGGTCGCCGAGCTCCGCGAGGGCGAGACCGTGCTCGACCTGGGCTCGGGGGGCGGGATCGACGTGATCCTCTCGGCCAGGCGCGTGGGCCCGACCGGCAAGGCGTACGGCCTGGACATGACCGACGAGATGCTTGACCTCGCGCGGAAGAACGCGGCCGAGGCCGGCGTGACGAACGTGGCGTTCCTCCGCGGCTACATCGAGGACGTGCCGCTCCCCGGCGGCTCGGTCGACGTGATCATCTCGAACTGCGTGATCAACCTGTCGGTCGACAAGCCGAGGGTCTTCGACGAGCTGTTCCGCGTCCTGCGGCCCGGCGGCCGCCTGGGGATCAGCGACATCCTCGCCGAGGACGCGCTCACGCCGGAGGAGCGCGCGGAGCGCGGCAACTACGTCGGCTGCATCGCGGGCGCGTTGTCGTTCGCCGAGTACGGGCGCGAGCTCACCCGCGTCGGCTTCACACAGGTGGAGCTCCAGCCCACCCACGCGGTCGCCGACGGGATGCACAGCGCGATCGTCCGAGCCGTGAAGCCGTGACCGCCGTTCACGCCGCGTTCACGTCCGAGCGGTACCGTCCGGCGCCATGAGCGACGTTCCCGAGGTCCTGTTCGTGTGCGTCCACAACGCGGGCCGCAGTCAGATGGCGGCCGCGCTCCTGGATCACCACGCGGGGGGGCGGGTGCACGTGCGGTCCGCCGGCAGCACGCCCGCCGACGAGATCAACCCCTCCGTGGTGGCGGCGATGGAGGAGCTCGGGCTCGACCTGTCGAAGGAGTTCCCGAAGCCCCTCACCGACGCGTACGTGCAGGCGGCGGACGTCGTGGTCACGATGGGCTGCGGCGACGCGTGCCCGATCTATCCCGGCAAGCGCTACCTGGACTGGGAGCTCCCGGACCCGGCGGGCAAGACCCTCGAGGAGGTCCGTCCCATCCGGGACGAGATCGACCGGCGGGTGCGCGAGCTCCTCGCCGAGCTCGAGACGGTCACCGACTGATCACCGTCAGAGCACGACGACGGCGAGCTTGTAGGCCGTCGCGAGGACGATCAGCACCCCGAAGCCCTGCTTCAGACGCACGCTCGGCACCCAGCGGCTCGTGATCCGGGCTCCGGCGAACGCGCCGATCGCGCCGACCACCAGGAGTGCGATCGTGAGGCCCGGGTCCCAGACGGCCGTGGACAGGTGTGGGATCAGCGCGGAGAAGGAAGGCGGGAAGACCGCGAACGCATTGATCGCGGCCGCGCGTTTGGTCTCGAAACCCACCAGGATCAGGGTCGGCATCAACAGGAACCCGGGTCCGACCCCGAGGAGTCCGCTCAGGATCGAGATCGGCGCAGCGAGGATCAGCGCGAGCCGGAAGTTCTCGTCCCCCGGCCGTTCGCTGACCGGACGGAACAGCCGGTAGGCCAGGTATGCGACGGCGAGCAGGTACACGACCCAGATGAGGTTCGCCGGCGTCACCTGCGCGAGCCACGACCCGAGCGGGGCGAACACGGTCGTCACGGCCGCGAGCGTGATGGCCTTGTGCCAGTCGATGAGCCCGCTCCTCGCGAACCCCCAGGCCGCGAACGCCGCCGTGACGCCGTTGAGGAGCAGGCTGAGCGGCTGGACCTCGTGGACGAGGTCGGTCAGGAACAGCGAGAGGAACGGCACCGCGGCGAAGGCGACGCCGAGCCCGAGCATCCCCGAGACGATGCTGAGCAGCAGCAGCCCGAGGACGATGACGATCGTCTCGTTCATGGGGAGTCGGGTCGGCGCTACCGGCGCTCGGCCAGGACCTCGCGGAGGGTGGGGATGCTCGCGACGTGGCCGGCGAGCACCAGCTCCTCGTCCACGACGAGCGCGGGCGTGGCCAGGATGCCCCGGCGGACGATCTCGGCGATGTCGTCGACCTTCTCGACGTGCGCGTCCATGCCGATCTCGGCGACCGCCTGCGAGGTGTTCTCGTAGAGCTTCTGGCAGCGGGAGCAGCCCGGGCCGAGCACACGGATCTGGGTGGTCATGCGATGTCCTCCTTCAGAGCACGGCGTTGAACAGGTAGCCGACGATCAGGATGCCGACGGCCACGACGGCGATGAACATGCCGATCAGCTTGGGCTTCAGGACCCGGCGGAGCAGGACCATCTCGGGGAGCGAGAGCGCGACGACGGCCATCATGAACGCGAGCAGGGTCCCCATCGCCAGGCCCTTGCCGTACAGGGCCTCGACGAGCGGCAGGACCCCGGCCGCGTTCGAGTACAGCGGGATGCCGAGCAGCACCGCGAACGGCACGGCGAACGGGTTGTCCGGGCCGGCGTAGCGCACGAAGAAGTCCTCGGGCAGCCAGCCGTGGATCACGGCGCCGAGCCCGATCCCGACAAGCAGGAACGGCAGCACCTTGCGGACGATCTTGCCGACCTCCTCGCGGGCGACCTCGACCCGCATCCGCATCGTGGGATGCATGCCCTCGCCGGCGCCGGGCACGGCCCCGGCCTCGAACACGAACGGCTCGACCCAGCGCTCGGCGTGGAGCCGGCCGAGCACGAGCCCGGCGAAGGTCGCGATCAGCACGCCGGCGGTCATGTACAGGAGCGCGACCTTCCACCCGAACATCCCGTACAGCAGCACGACGGCGACCTCGTTCACGAGCGGGCTCGCGATGAGGAAGGAGAGCGTCACGCCGATCGGGACGCCGGCGGCGACGAACCCGATGAACGCCGGCACCGCGCTGCACGAGCAGAACGGCGTCGCGATCCCGAGCGTCGCCGCCCCCAGGTTCGCGACGCCCTCGCGCCGCCCGCCGAGCAGCGCTCGCGTGCGCTCGACGCTCATGTACGAGCGCAGGATCGTGATCACGAAGATGATGCCGCTCAGCAGGAGCAGGATCTTCGTCGTGTCGAACAGGAAGAAGCGGATCGACTCGCCGAGCCGCGTGTCCGGGTCCAGGCCGATCGCGTCGAACAGGAGCCAGACCCAGAAGGGCCCGTTCACCCGGTAGAGCACCCACCACACCAGGGCGGCGCCGGCCAGGCCCAGCCACAGCCGGGTGTCCCGGTGGACCCGCGCTCGCGTGCCGGCGGCGGCGCTCACGTGGCCACCCGGCCGGCGATGCCGGTCACGTCGCTCGCGATCGCCTCGAGGGCGCCCGGCTCGAGCCGGTACTCGGTGCGCCGGCCGTGCCGATCGCCCCGCACGAAGCCGGCCTCACGGAGGATCCGCAGGTGGTACGAGAGCAGGTTGGAGGCCATCCCGAGGTCGTCCCGGAGCTCGCACACGCACCGGGGCTCGGCCCCGAGGAGGCCGAGGATCCGCAGGCGGGCGGGGTCGGCGAGGGCGCCGAAGCGGCGGGCCGTCCCGGTCCGCGATCGGTCAAGGATCGTTGATCGTTCCACGGGGCCAGTCTCGACGCCGAGGGCGGTCACGGCCGGGGGCGCTCGGCCCCGGGTCGGCGGGACCTTCGGGTAGCCTTGGGCGCACATGGGGAGGCTCTTCGGCACCGACGGGGTGCGCGGCGTCTACGGGCGCGACCTGACCGACGAGCTCGCGTTCGGGCTCGGGCGGGCGGCCGTGGCCGTGCTCGCCCGGTACGAGCCCAAGCGGCGGACGCTCGTGATCGGGCGCGACACCCGTGCCTCGGGCGAGCCGCTCGAGCGCGCCCTGGCCGAGGGGATCCGCGAGGCGGGCGCCGACGTGATCCTTGCCGGCGTGCAGCCGACCCCGGCCGTGGCGTTCCTCACCACCGACGTCGAGGCGGCGGCCGGGGTCGTGATCAGCGCCTCGCACAACCCGCCCCAGGACAACGGGATCAAGTTCTTCGGCCCGTACGGGTTCAAGCTCTCGGACGACCTCGAGAACGAGATCGAGGCGGAGATGCGGCGCGGGCCGGCGGCGGCCGGACGGGTCGGCGAGGTGGTGCCGATGCCTGACGGCGTCCGCCACTACCTGGACCACGTCGCGAAGGCCGCCGAGGCACGTCTGGACGGGCTGCGGGTCGTCGTCGACTGCGCGAACGGCGCGGCGTCCGCCTTCGCGCCCGAGGTCCTGCGACGTCTCGGCGCCGAGGTCACCCCGATCCACGATCAACCGAACGGCGCGAACATCAACGTCGGGTGCGGCGCGCTCCACCCCTCGGTCGTGGCGGCCGCGGTGAAGGAGGCGGGGGCCGACGTCGGCATCGCGCACGACGGCGACGCCGACCGGGCGCTGTTCGCCGACGCCGACGGGCGGATCGTCGACGGCGACCAGGTGCTCGCGGCGTGCGCGATCGCGCTCGCGGAGGAGGGACGGCTGCCCGGCCGGGTGGTGGTCACGACCGCGATGGCGAACCTCGGGTTCCGGCGCGCGATGGCCGAGCAGCGCATCGAGGTCGTCGAGGCGAAGGTGGGCGACCGCTACGTGCTCGAGGAGATGATCGCGCGCGGGGCGACCCTCGGCGGCGAGCAGTCCGGGCACGTGATCTTCGCCGACCACGCCACGACGGGGGACGGGATCCTGACGGCCGTGAAGTTCCTCTCGCTCGCGCGGCGCAAGGGCGTGACGATCGCCGAGCTGGCGACGGCGATGCGGCGGTTCCCGCAGGTCCTCGAGAACGTGCGGGTCGGGCACAAGGAGCGGCTGCGCGACGAGACCGAGATCGGGGACGCCGTCCGCGAGGCCGAGGCGACGCTCGGCGACGCCGGGCGTGTGCTCGTGCGGGCCTCGGGCACCGAGCCGCTCGTGCGCGTGATGGTCGAGGCCGAGACCGAGCGCGTGGCCCGCGCGGTCGCGACCGCGCTCGCCGAGGTCGTGGCCCGGGCCCTCGCCTGAGCCGCCCGAGGCCTACGGCGCGCGGCCGAGGCCCTAACGAGGGGTCCCTGCTAGGCTCGAACCCCATGTGCGGCATCGTCGGCTACGTCGGGCCGGACGAGGCGCTCCCCATCATCCTGGAGGGGCTGCGGCGCCTCGAGTACCGGGGGTACGACTCCGCCGGCGTCGCGCTGCTCGACGGCCGGATGGAGGTCGTCAAGAAGGCCGGCAAGCTCGCCGAGCTCGAGCGCGAGCTCGCAGACCGCGGCGCGCCGTCCGGGAACGTCGGGATGGGGCACACACGCTGGGCGACGCACGGCGAGCCGAGCGACCGCAACGCCCACCCGCACGTGGACTGCGAGGGCCGGATCGCCGTGATCCACAACGGCATCATCGAGAACTTCCACGAGCTGCGGGCCGGGCTCGAGAAGCGCGGGCACACGCTCGGCTCCGAGACCGACACCGAGGTCGTCGCACACATGATCGAGGAACGGTTCGACGGCGACCTGGCCGAGGCCGTGCGCTCGACGGTGCGCGAGCTCGAGGGCGCGTACGCGCTCGTCGTCTGCTCGATCGACGATCCGACGCGGATCGTGGGCGTCAAGGTCTCCTCGCCGCTCGTCGTCGGTCTCGGCGACGGCGAGTCGATGCTGGCGTCCGACATCCCGGCGGTGCTCGCGCGCACGACCACCGTGATCCCGGTCGAGGAGGGACAGGTCGTCGACGTCACCCCGGACGGCGTCGTGGTCACGGATCTCGACGGGAACCGGGTCGAGGTCGCGCCGATCGTCGTGGACTGGGACGTCTCGCGGGCGCAGAAGGGCGGCTTCGACGACTTCATGCTGAAGGAGATCCACGAGCAGCCCTCCGCGATCCGCGACACGCTCGTCGGTCGCGTGGACGACCGCGGGATGCTCGCGCTCGACGAGCTGCACGTGCCCGCCGACGTCCTGCGCGAGGTCGACAAGGTGTTCGTCGTCGCGTGCGGGACGGCGTTCCACTCGGGCCTGGTGGCGAAGTACGCGATCGAGCACTGGACGCGCCTCCCGGTCGAGATCGAGATCGCGAGCG
>DAIUEM010000109.1:0-6926 GCA_036845105.1 Actinomycetota bacterium
GGTCGTCGAGCAGCTCGGCGAGCGCGCGGACCCGATCGAGGTCCGGCTCTGGCATGTGCTCGGGCTGCCGGGCGTTCAGGTCGGCGAGCGCGTCGGCGAAGCGCATCTCAGCCGAGCTCGGCGAGCTGCGCCTCGACGTCCTCGAGACGCTGCGTCAGCCGTACCGACTTGTCGCGCTCGCCGTCGACGACTTCGGGCGGCGCCTTCGAGACGAACCCGTGGTTCGCGAGCTTGCCGCGCACCCGGGCGAGGTCCGCGTCGAGCTCGGCCCGCTCCTTCTCCAGACGCGCGCGCTCCGCGTCGACGTCGAACAGCCCGGGCGGCAGGTACACGGCGCCGCCGGCGAGCGCCGCGGTCGTCTCGCCCGCCAGCTTGCCGGCGGACGGTTCGGCGAACGCGAGGCCGTCGAGCCCGGCGAGTCGCTGGATCCGCTCGGCGAGCGGCTCGACGTCCGCCGCGAGCGCCGGGGGGAGCTCGACCCGGGCGGGGAACCTGCGGCCCGGCGGGATGCGGTGCCGAGCGCGGAAGCGCCGCACCGCCGTCACGATCTCCTGTACGGCCGCCATCACGCGCTCGGCGTCGGCGTCGGCGAGCTCCGGGTGCTGCTCGGGCCACGCGGCCACCGAGATCGAGCCGTCCTGCCCGAACCGCTGCCAGATCTCCTCGGTCACGAACGGCATGATCGGATGCAGGAGCCGAAGGGTCCGCTCGAGCACCCAGGCGAGGAGCGCGGCCGCGTCGGCCCGCTCCTGCCCGCCGGCGTCCAGGCCCCCCTTCTCGATCTCGAGGCCCCAGTCGCAGAACTCGGACCACAGGAAACGGAAGATCGACTGGGCCGCGTCGGCGAACAGGAACCCTTCGAGCGCGGCGTCCACCTCGGCGGCGCACACCTGGTGACGGGACAGGAGCCAGCGCTCGGGCAGCGTCCGGCGCTCGGCGGGCGGCAGCTCAAGGACGTCGCCCTCGAACGCGCCGAGCACCAACCGCGCGGCGTTCCAGATCTTGTTGGCGAAGTTCCGAGCGCCCTCGATCGAGTCCTCGGCGAGCGGGATGTCCTGCTGTCCGCCGGTCGCGGCCCGAGCGAGCGAGAACCGCAGGGCGTCGGCCCCGTACCGATCGATCATCTCGATCGGGTCGATCACGTTGCCGAGCGACTTCGACATCTTGCGCCCGTGCGCGTCGCGGACGAGACCGTGGATCACGACGTCGCGGAACGGCACGTCGCCGACGAGCGACAGGCCCGACATGATCATCCGCGCGACCCAGAGGTAGAGGATCTCGTAGCCGGTCACGAGCACGGCGTTCGGGTAGAAGGTCCGCAGGTCCTCCGTGTCGTCCGGCCACCCGAGCGTCGAGAACGGCCACAGCTGCGACGAGAACCACGTGTCGAGGACGTCGGGGTCCTGTTCGAGCTGGGCGCTCGCGCACGTGGCGCACGCGGCCGGCGTCTCGATCGCCACGGTGACGTGCCCGTCGGGGCAGTACCACGCGGGGATCCGGTGGCCCCACCAGAGCTGACGCGAGATGTTCCAGTCGCGCAGGTTGTCGAGCCACGTGACGTACGCGCGGGTCCAGCGCTCGGGGGTGAACCGCACCCGCCCGTCGAGCGCGGCCTGCTTCGCCGGCTCCTTCAGCCCCTCGACCTTCACGAACCACTGCAGCCCGGAGATCCAGGGCTCGATCTCGCTGTGGCAGCGGTAGCAGTGGCCGACGGCGTGCCGGAACGGGCGCTCTTCGCGGACGAACAGCTCGAGCTTCACGAGCTCCTCGCGGACGGCCTCGCGGGCGTCGTAGCGGCCGAGCCCGTAGAACTCCTCGGCGGCGTTCGCGTTCACCCGCGCCTCGGCGTCGAAGATGTTGAGCAGCGGCAGCCCCGTGCGCTGCGCGATGTCGAAGTCGGTCGGGTCGTGCGCCGGCGTGACCTTCACGGCGCCGGTCCCGAACGCCGGATCGACCGCCGCGTCGGCGACGATCGGGAGGTCGCGCCCGTCGAACGGGTGCCGCACGGTCTTGCCGACGAGCGCTCGGGAGCGCTCGTCGTCCGGATGCACCGCGATGCCGGTGTCGCCGAGCATCGTCTCGACGCGGGTCGTGGCGACCTCCACGAACCCGCTCCCGTCCGTGAGCGGGTACCGGAACGTGACGAGCTCGCCGTCCACCTCCTCGTGCTCGACCTCCGAGTCCGACAGGCCGGTCTGGTCGGTCGGACACCAGTTCACGAGTCGCTCGCCCCGGTAGATGAAGCCCTGCTCGTACCAGCGGACGAACGCCGTTCGCACCGCGAGCGAGAGGCCCTCGTCCATCGTGAAGCGCTCCCGCTCCCAGTCGAGCGAGGCGCCCATGCGCTTGATCTGGTCGACGATCTCGCCGCCGTACTGCTGCTTCCAGGCCCAGACGCGCTCGATGAACGCCTCGCGGCCGAGCTCGCGGCGGTCGATGCCCTCCTTGCGCAGCTCGCGCTCGACGACCACCTGGGTCGCGATCCCCGCGTGGTCCATCCCCGGCACCCACAGGGCCTCCTTGCCTTGCATCCGGGCGCGGCGGATGAGCGCGTCCTCGAGCGTGCGGCCGAGCGCATGCCCGACGTGCAGACGCCCGGTGACGTTCGGCGGCGGGATGACGATGCAGTAGGGCTCGTCCTCGGTCGGCGTCCGGGCGTGGAAGTACCCCTTGTCCACCCACTCGCTCGCCCAGTGCGGCTCGACCGAGGCGGGGTCGTAGCGCGGAGGAAGGTCCCTGGATCGCTCCGACATGCGGCCGAGTCTACGAGATGCGAACGTCGCGCCCGAGGTCCACCGGCGCCGGTCCCGGCGGGCCGACGCAGGAGGGCCCGGGGCTACACTGCCTCCGGTGGGGATCTGTCCAACCTGCGGAGCCGAGAACCCGGACGGTGCGCGTTTCTGCGTCTCGTGCGGGACGTCCCTCGTCCCCGGGTGCGCGCAGTGCGGCGCCGAGCTGCCCGTCGACGCGCGGTTCTGTCCGGCCTGCGGGACGCCGGTCCAGGACGTCGCCCCGACCCCCGAGGGCCGGGAGCGCCGGCTCGTCACGATCGTGTTCGCCGACCTCACGGGCTCGACGAGGCTGGGCGAGCGGCTGGACCCCGAGGCGCTCCGCGACCTCCTGGACACGTACTTCGCGGCGATGCGCGACGAGATCGAGGCCGAGGGCGGCACGGTCGAGAAGTTCATCGGCGACGCGGTCGTCGCGGCGTTCGGCACCCCCGTCGCGCACGAGGACGACCCCGCCCGAGCCCTGCGCGCCGCCCTCCGCATGCGGGCGCGCCTGGACGCCCTGAGCGGCGACCTCGGGGCGACGCGCGACCTCGCTCTCGAGATGCGGATCGGCGTGAACACCGGCGAGGTGCTCGCGGCGGTGAACCCCCCGCCGGGCGAGGCGATGGTGACGGGCGACGCGGTGAACGTCGCGGCCCGCCTGGAGCAGCTCGCTGAGCCCGGCCAGATCGTCGTCGCGGAGCGCACCGCGCGCGCGACGCGGACGTTCCGGTTCCTCGAGCTCGGTCCGTTGGACCTGCGCGGCAAGGAACGTGCGGTCGACGCCGTCCTGCTCCTCGAGGAGCGCCCCGAGACACCGCGGCGCGGGATCCCCGGGCTCGACACGCCGTTCGTCGGGCGCGGGCACGAGCTGGACGTGCTCCGCGCGCTCTTCGAGCGCGTGACCGAGGAGCGACGGCCACACCTCGTCACGATCTACGGCGATCCCGGCGTGGGCAAGAGTCGCCTCGTGAAGGAGTTCCTCGACCGGGCGCTCGAGGGCACGCCGAGCCCCGTCGTCCTTCGGGGCCGATGCCTGCCCTACGGCGACGGGATCACGTGGTGGCCGCTCGCCGAGATCCTGAAGGCGCGCGCAGGCATCCTCGACTCCGACACGGCCGAGATCGTGCTCTCGAAGACGCGTGGCGCGTGTGACGCGATCGATTGCGCCGAGCCCGCGACGTGCGCGTCCCTCGCGTACACCCTCGGCGTCGAGGATCCGGACGCGCCGATGCCGACCGACCCCCGCCGTGTGCGCGCGGACATGCAGACGGCCTGGCGGGGCTTCTTCGGCTCGCTCGCGAACACGACGGCGGTCGTGGTCGTGGTGGAGGACATCCACTGGGCCGACGGGGCGCTGCTGGACCTGCTCGAGGACGTGGCCGCCCGTACGGACGGACCCGTCCTGTTCGTGTGCCCCTCGCGTCCGGACCTCGCGGACCGTCGTCCGACGTGGGGCGGGGGGCGCCGAAACGCGTCGAGCATCGGGCTCGACCCCCTGTCCAGCGAGGACGCCGACCGGTTGATCGGCCTCCTGCTCTCGGTCGAGGACCTCCCCGCGGTGACCCACCGACGGATCCTCGAGCGCGCCGAGGGCAACCCGTTCTTCCTGGAGGAGATCGTCCGTCACCTGATGGACGAGGGCCAGATCGTGCACCGCGACGGCAGGTGGCGAGCCACGGACGCCCTCGCCGACGTCCAGATCCCCGACACCGTCCAGGCGGTCCTGGCCTCGCGCATCGACCTGCTCGACGTCTCCGAGCGCCGGGCGCTCCAGCTCGCGGCCGTCGTCGGTCGCGTGTTCTGGCCCTCGTCGGTGGGGATCCTGCTGAACGGCGAGCGCAGCGGCCTCGAGGACATCCTCGTGCGGCTCGAGGAGCGCGACCTGGTGCGTTCGCGGATCGGCTCGTCGCTCGCCGGCGAGCCGGAGTTCATCTTCAAGCACGTGCTGACGCGCGACGTCGCGTACGAGACGCTCCCCCGCCGCGATCGCGCGCGCGCGCACGCCGCGGTTGCCGACTGGATCGAGGAGACCGCGGCGGAGCGGTCGGCGGAGTTCGTCGAGCTCCTCGCCTATCACGCGCTCGAGGCGTACCGGGGGATGCTCGAGGACCCGAGCTCGGACGCCGGATCGGTCGACGCTCAGCGCTCGCGCGCCTTCCGCGTCCTCGTCGACGCCGCCGAGCAGGCACGTCGCCGATTCGCGATCGACAAGACGATGAAGCTCATCCGGGAGGCCGAGGGGATCGCCAGCGGTCCCGTCGAGCGCGCGGTCGCGCTCGAGCTGCTCGGGATCGCGGGGATCAACAACTACCGGGGCGATCTCGCGTGGCGCAGCCTCCGCGAGGCCGCCGACCTGCGGATCCGCCACGCGGCGGACGACGCGGAGGCGATCGCCCGGGTGTGCGCGCGGGCGGTGGAGACGCCGACCCGCTGGCCGGGCTCGATGATCGAGACTCCCTCCGAGGACGAGATCGCAAGGTACATCGAGATCGGGCTGGAGCACGCGGGCGACCGCGACGGCGAGCACCTCGTGCGGCTCCTCACGGCGCGCGCGTTCGGACCGTTCTCGTTCGGCGCCGGCCGAAGCCTCCGTCCGGGCGAGTACGAGTCATCGCGGGCGGACGGGCGCCGTGCCGCCGAGATCGCGATGAGGCTGGGGAGGCCCGATCTGACGTCGGCGGCGCTCGACGCGACGGGGTCCGCGGCGATCACGCTCGGCCTGTACGGGCCGGACCTCGAGATCGTCGAGCGGCGGATCGCGCTCGCCGACGTGCTCGACGATCCCTGGGAGGTCGGGGACATCTTCGCGATGGGCGCGTGGTTCTCCACGTACCTGGGGGACTACCACCGGGCGATCGAGCTGGCGTCCGAGGGGATCCGACGATCGGAGGCGATCGCGGCGACGGGCGGGATCACGATCCACAACCTGTGCTGGTTGGCTCTCGCGCGCTTCTCGCTCGGCGATTGGGACGGCGTCACGGAGGAGGTGCTCCCCCGCGTCCTGCAGATCCTCGGGAGCCGCGCGGACGAACCCCCGCACTTCTCGGCGCCCCTCCTCGGACCGGCGACGTTCGTGAAGGCCGCGAGGGGGAACCGCGAGGCCGACGGGCTGCTGGACCTGATCGAACGCATGGGACGGCAGCTCCACAACCGGGCCTGGTCGGTCGCCCTCGGCGCGTGGTGGGCGTGGATCCAGGTGCGGCGCGGGGATGCGGAGGAGGCGCTCGGGGAGTTCGGTCGGATCGACGAGAACCCGGCGACCCCCGCCCGGCCCCTGACCCTGCAGCTTTGGGCCGAGGCGATGGCCGACGCCGGCCGGTTCGAGGGCGCCGCCGCGCTGCTCGAGCGCGGGCGCCCGTTCGCACGAGCCGGCGGCCTGTCCGCGCTCGACGCCCACCTGGACGCGCTCGATGGCCGCGCGAGGCTCGCGTCCGGAGACCACGACGGGGGCGTCGAGCTCCTGCGCCGGGCGCGGTCCGAGCTGGACGGGCTCGGCGCCAGCTGGGAGGTCGCGCGGATCGACCTCGCCCTCGCCGAGGCGGTCGCCGCCGACCGTCCGGCCGAGGCGCGGGAGCGCCTGGCGGCCGCGACGCACGAGTTCGAGCGCGTGGGGTCGCGGTTCGAGCTCGAGCGAGCCGGAGTCCTCCGGCGCCGCCTCGCCTAGACCTGGGTCGTCGGGGCCGGGGCTCGCGCGGACGCGCCGATCCGATACGCCAGCAGCTCGAGGGCACCGATCACGAGCACGAGGACGAGGAACCACGGGATCGTGAGGTCCCACACGAGCAGCACGAGCACCCCCAGGAGCGCCAGACCCATCATCACCGGGTCGCGGTGCGCCGCGATCCAGTCGGTCGCCGGGGCGCGCTCGCCGGGCTTCACCATGCCGCCGAGGGCCCGACCCAGATCGACCACCCACGAGCGGAACCGCACGGCCCACGGGTACGGACCGGTGAGCAGCGCGACGATCAGCGTGACGAGGGCCGCCGCGAGGAACCACCCCGTGTATCGGAGCAGGCTGCCGAGGAACGCGTCGATGACCGCGCCCACCGCGGCCTGGTTCTCTGGCCTCGCGCCGTCCACGAGGTCGTTCGCCGCCGCCATCGCGAACCGACGCTCGATGACGAGCACGAACGCCAGCGCCGTCATCAGCTG
>DAIUEM010000110.1:0-6884 GCA_036845105.1 Actinomycetota bacterium
CTCATCAGGCAACGAAATTCACGGGCTGCACGCCGCGGCAGCTCCGGTACTGGGACCAGATCGGTCTGGTGACGCCGTCGGTGCAGGGCACCGGCGGACGACCCGGCGTCGCGCGGCTCTACTCGTTCCGCGACCTCGTCGCGTTGAAGGTCGTTCGGTCGCTGCTCGACGGCGGGATGTCGCTCCAGCGGGTCCGCCGCGCGTGGGACTACCTGAATCGTCGGGCGGCCCTGGACCGGCATCTGTCCGAGGTCAAGCTCGTCACCGACGGCCAGAGCATCTTCAAGATCTGCCGGCGTGACGGGGAGGTCCTCGACGCCCTCCGCGAGGGACAGCTCGCCTTCTTCGTCGCGATCGACGAGATCGCGACGGGCGTGGACTCGAAGGTCGGGCAGTTCAAGGAGGACCGCGATCGCTTCGTCCGGGCCCTCCGGGAGGCCGCGGCCCACGCACAGACCGGCGGCTAGCCTCTACACACCCGGCCGGTAGATCCCGGTCACGCGTCGCACGATCCCGGTGCTCCTCCGCATGTCGCGGATGGCGGTATGCGCCGCCCTCGCGGCCTCGTGCGCGTCGTCGCTGTCCGGGCGCACCGGGGAGTAGGCGGCCCGCATCGCGGCCGCCGTGAGGTCGGCCAGGTGGCCGTCCGAGAACCGGACGGTCGATCCGATCCGGTCCCGGTACTCGGCGAGGGTCTCGCCGGCCCGGCGCCCGAGCCCCAGATCCGCCGCCTCGCCGTCGAAGACGCGGTACGCCGCGAGCACCGCCTCGCGAGGCTCGCGGCGCCGATGGAGCGCTCGGTACCGCCAGGCCGTCTTCACGATCGGCACGAGCACGAGGATCGCTCCGATCGCCCCGAGCGCGATGGTCGCCAGCAGGCCGTAGGGGATCACGTAGCCCGGCTCCTCGAGACCCGGCGAAGGCGACTGGACCAGCCCCGGGATGATGTCGACGATGCCGCCGCCGCCGCGTCCGCGCCGGTCCTCGACCTGCTCGAGACGTCCGAGCTGCGGGGGGAGCTCGCCGCTCGGGTCGATAGGGGTCGTCGGCTCGGTGGGCCCGTCGGGGGAGCCGGCGCCCCGCGGGTCGGTCTCGCGTGCCGCGGTCGGGTCCAGGTAGCCGCCCTCGTCGGCGAGGGGGCTCGGCGTCGAGAGACCCGGCGTCGGTTCGAACGCGAGCCAGCCGTAGCCGGGGAAGTAGACCTCGACCCAGGTGTGCGCGTCGTGCGAGTCGACGACGAACGTGCCGCCCAGGTCGACGCCCTGCTTGTATCCGACCGCCACCCTCGCCGGGTACCCGAGCTCGCGGACGAGCACCGCCATCGTCGTGGAGAACTGCTGGCAGAAGCCCGTCTGCGTCTGGGTGAGGAACTCGATGATCGCCGTCGCCCCGGCTTGCGGCTCGACCTTCGGGTCGTAGCTGAACGGCTGGGCGCGTAGATGCTCCTGGATCGCGAGGATCTCGCGGTACGGGTTGGGCTCGGCCTCGACCACCTCCCGAGCGATATCCCCGACCTCCCCCGGGACGTCGTCCGGGACGAAGGTGTAGTCGCCGTACTCGCTCGCCGGCTCGAAGACCACGGCGTCCAGCTGCTCCGGCGTCGGGACCACGCGGCGGGAGGTCACCTGGTAGGTCGCACCCGCCTCCAGCGGGTCGGCCAGGCGCGCGATGCCGAGGCTCTCCTCGTACTGGAGCTCCCCGGCCGGCACGATGACGGTCTCGGCAGGGTAGGCCATCGGCACCCAGTTGTCCGCGTACCCGATGATCTGGATCTCCTGCTGGATCGCCTCGGCGTCCGATGGGACGTCGCCGGGGAGCACGTTCGCGGGGACCGGGTACGTCCGGGCGCCCCCGAGGTTCGGGTCGCTCATGCTCCACGTGGAGCCGTCGAACCGGTCGAGCGCGAACGCGCGCCAGTACGACTGCGAGCCGTCGGTCGTGACGCGGAACTGCTCGACGGGCTCATCTCGGTTCAGCGAAGCGTGGATCGACACGAACGGGTCGAGACCGCTTCCACTCCCTCCGGTCAGATCCACGAGCGGATCCGCGCGGAACCCGGGCAGCAGCCAGGGGACGAGCAGCGCCGCCCCGAGCGCGACGAGCGTCACGCGCCGGACCCCGCGCCCGGCCGCCGAGCGCAGCGTGTGGTCGCGGTACGTCCCGGACCACACCGGACCCCACTGCCGGATCCGCCGGAGCCCGTCGGTGAACACGACCGCGAGCGCTGCGAGCAGGAAGAACGCCGCGTAGATCGGACGCACGCCGTCCTCGAGCACGACATCGGCGAACGCGACGAGCGCGACGGGCGGGAGCACGGCCAGGATCGGGCTCCCCGCGCGGACCGCCAGCGTGTAGGCGGAGGACGAGGCGGCCCAGACGGCGGTCACCGCCGCGAGCATCAGGGGGGGCAGCGGCGGCGAGGGCGAGACCTGGGTGCGGGTCTGTTGCCCGACGAACTCGAGCGAGCGGCCGACGGCCCGCAGCGTCCGCAGGCTCGGGAGTCCGTACCAGGCGGTCTGGGGGAACACGAGCCACGTCAGGGCGAGGGCCAGCCCGGCGAGGCTCGCGAGCGTCGCGACGAGCAGCCCGCGCCGGCCGGTCGCCCATCCGATCGCCACGGCGAGGAGCCCGGCCGCGATCAGCCGCAGCGTCGGCGCCCGCCCCGCGAACACGCGGCCGAACGCGAGCGCGGTCGCGAACGCCAGCGCGCCGACGGTCGCCAGCGGGATCAGACGCTGTGCACGAGCGGTTGGGTCTTCGGTGCGTGCCACAGGTCGGCCAACCTTCCGGTCGGGGTCAGGACGACCACCTCCCACCCGGAGCGGGAGAGCGAGCGCTGCGCCTGCGTGGCGCGGCCCTCGAGCTGCTCGCGTCGCTCGGGCGGCAGGGTGTCGGGGTCGGTCGGATGCACGAGCACGGCCACCTTCGGGCCGAACACCGTGCCCGCTTGCACGAGCGAGGAGAGCTCGGTCGGCGGCGGCGGGGCCGAGACGACGACGAGCGTCGTGTCGGCCGCCGCGGCGATCCGCAGCCGTCCGATCCCCGCCGAGAGCGATCGAGCCGTGTGGTGCGAGGCGCCGGCCAGCGTGTCGAGCAGCAGCTCCTCCGTCACCCGCTGCGGAGGGAGCTGGCTCGTCGCGAGCCGCAGCGTGAAACCGTACCGCACGAGGAGGACACCGACCGAGGCCGCGGCCGAGATCGCCTTCTCGAACGACGGCGTGTGGATCTGTCCGATCGCCGCCTCGCGCGTGTCGATGTACATGACCGCCGTCGAGCGCCGGGTCGACTCGTCCTGGCGGATCATCAGCTCACCGCTGCGGGCCACGCTCGGCCAGTGGATCCGGCGCAGGTCGTCGCCGGTGACGTACGGGCGCATCGTGTAGAACTCGTCGCCGGTCCGGAACAGGTTCCGGGCCATCGCGAGCCCGCTCGTCATGCCGAACGGCGAGTTCGGCCCGCCGACGAGGTCCTCGACCTCCGGCGTGACGACGAGCTCCTCCCGGTCCTCGAACTCGACCCGCACCCGGGTCAGGGCGAAGGGGTCCGACAGGTCCACGGACAGCGGCCCCAGCGTGTACCGGCCGCGGCGCTGCGGCGTCAGCGTGTACGACACGTGCTGTCTGCCGCGCGCGCGCAGCCCGGCGATCACCAGGCGCGCCGAGCGGCCGAGCGCCTGCGGCACCTGGTCCTCGAGGAGCAGGAACGAGGTCGGGGCGGGGGACTGGTTCTCGACCTCGAGGTCGACGGTGACCCGCTGACCAGGCCGCACGCGCGCGTCGGAGAGGCGACGACGGACGCGCAACCGCAGCCGTCCCCACCGAGCGAACAGCGCCGCGGCGAACGGGAGCACGACGAGACCCACGGCCACCATGTGGATCGTCGCAGAGCCGGTGATCCGGGCGAGCACCCACAGGGCCAGGCCGGCGGCGAACACGAGGACGCCACGGCCCGATGGCACGTCAGGCCGTCCCCGCGACGGGGACGGGGACCTCGGCCAGGAGCTCCTGCAGCACCATCGAGGAGGTCTTCCCGCCCATCACCGCGTCGGCGGTCACGATGACCCGGTGCGAGAGCACCGGAAGGACGAGTCCTTTGACGTCGTCCGGGATGACGTAGTCGCGCTCCTCGGCCGCCGCCATCGACCGCGCGGCGCGCAGGAGCATGATCGAGGCTCGAGGGCTCGCGCCGAGGTAGAGGTCCGGATGGCGTCGCGTGGCCTCGACGAAGTCGACGATGTACCGACGCACGTCGCTCGAGACGTGGACCTCTCGCGCGCGCTCGATCATCTCGCGCACGGCGAGCGCGTCGGTGACCGCCCCGATGTCGGGGAGCGTCGAGCGGACACCGTGCGTGGCGAGGATCTCTGCCTCGACCTCGGCCGAGGGGTACCCGATGCCGACGCGCATCATGAACCGGTCGAGCTGCGCCTCGGGGAGCGGGTACGTCCCCTCGTGCTCGATCGGGTTCTGGGTCGCGATGACCATGAACGGCACGCCGAGCCGGTAGGTCTCGGTATCGACCGTGACCTGGCGCTCCTCCATCGACTCGAGCAACGCGGACTGCGTCTTCGGGCTCGCCCGGTTGATCTCGTCGCCGAGGACGATGTTCGCGAAGATCGCACCGGGCTTGAACTCGAAGTCGCCGCGCTCCTGGTTGAAGACGTTGACGCCGGTGACGTCGGTCGGCAGCAGGTCCGGCGTGAACTGGATCCGCCGGAACGAGCAGTCGATCGAGCGCGCGATCGCCTTCGCGAGCATGGTCTTGCCCACGCCGGGGACGTCCTCGATCAGGATGTGCCCCTCGGCCATGAGGGCGGCGAGCGCGAGACGGATCTCGCGGTGTTTGCCCTGGACGACCTTCTCGACGTTCGCCTCGATGGTGCGGAAGCGCTCGGCGAACCCGCGCCAGTCGAGCGTCGGCTCCCGTGCCTCCACCCGCACCTCCGGTCCCTGTCTGTGGAACGCCATCTTACCGAGGTGTACGTCTGGGGAAGACCCGGGGTTCCCGCGTCATGCGTCATCGGACGGCGCTTCGCCGGTCCAGGTTCCCGAAGGAGAAGGCGACGGCCCACACCTGGAGCTGCTGGACGCCCCGCGCGGCCCCTTTTTCGCTACTTCAGGCGTCCGACTCTGGGCGGTGGGTACCGCCGCCTTCCCGCGGATTACAACCCTGGGATCCACCCGATTCAAGCACCCTCGGCCGGAAACACGCGTGCGCTAGACTCGCTGCACCCGCATGGGAAGAGCGCTCGTGTTGAACGCGTCGCACCAGCCTCTCGCGGTCGTGACCGCGCGGAGGGCGGTCGTGCTCGTCCTCAAGGACAAGGCGGAGGTGATCGTCGCGAACGGCTTGGTCTTCCACTCCGAGCGCGAGGCGATCGAGGCGCCGTCGGTCGTACGCCTGCGCTACTTCGTCAAGGTGCCGTACCGAGCGCAGGCGCCGCTCACGCGTCGAGCGGTGTTCGCGCGCGACGACTGGTCGTGTCAGTACTGCGGCGCCGCGGCCGAGAACCTCGACCACGTCGTGCCCCGGTCCAAGGGCGGGCTCCACACGTGGGAGAACGTCGTCGCGGCGTGCCGGCGGTGCAACTCGCGCAAGGAGAACCGACGGCCGGAGGACGCCGGGATGCGCCTCGCCCGTCATCCCTCGGCGCCCGCGGACGGGTTCCGGCTGTCGATCGGACGTCTCGAGCCCGAGTGGGAGCCGTTCCTGTCCTGACCCCGCTCGTCGGCCACCGCTAGGCACGACTGGCGTCACCCTTTTTCACAACGCTTGTCATCCGCATCCAACGGTTCACTCTGCTTACTTGACACCGTGGAGCAGATGTGGAGGATGTGTGGAGCGCAGTGGAGGAGAAGGGGAGGACGCGTGGCCGAACTGCTCGGCACGCACAGGTACCAGCTCGACCCGAAGGGGCGCGTCAGCCTGCCGGCGAGGTTCCGTGACGTCTTCGCGGACGGCGCGGTCCTCACGCTCGGTCAGGACGGGTGCCTCTTCTGCTTCCCCAGGGCCGAATGGGAGGTCCGCAGCGGCGAGGTCCGCAGCCTTCCCCTCTCCGACGCCGAGGGCCGTGCGTACGCACGCATGTTCTTCGGGAAGGCCGAGGCCGTCGAGCTCGACGCGCAGGGACGGCTGCTGATCCCGCAGCGTCTGCGCGGCGAGCTCGGCATCCGCAAGGAGGTCGTGGTGCTCGGCGTCTTCGACCGGATGGAGATCTGGGACAGGGACGCTCACGAGCGTTACGAGGCGGCCCACGGCGGTGCGTACCAAGCCGGCGCGCTCGATCCGGGCGCGCGCTGAGATCACCGAGAGAGGCAGGGGTCGATGAGGGGTCCACTCGGACGCGAGGTCCGTCAGAGCCTGTCGCTGTTCTTCCTCACCGCGACGACCATGGCCGTCTACGTCGGCCTCGGCCTGCTCGCCGTGCGCGTCCTCGGATGAGGGGCCGCCGGTGGATGGGGCGGGGCACGAGCCGGTCATGGTCGCCGAGGTGACGGGGTTCCTCCAGGATCGGGGCACCGTCCTCGACCTCACCGTGGGGGCGGGCGGGCATGCCGAGGCGTTGCTCGACGCCGGTGTCGAGCGCGTGGTCGGCCTGGACCGCGACCCACTTGCGATCGAGGAGGCCTCGGGTCGGCTGGCTCGCTTCGGTGCCCGCTTCGTCGCCGTGCTGGCCCGGTTCTCGGAGCTGCCCGTGGAGAACCGGGTCGACGGCATCCTGTACGACCTCGGCGTCAGCTCCATGCAGCTCGACCGGCCCGAGCGAGGCTTCAGCTACCGGCAGCCGGGACCCCTGGACATGCGGATGGGTCCAGGGGAGCCGAGCGCGATGGACCTCGTGAACTCGGCGTCCGAGGAGGAGCTCGCGCGGATCGTCTTCGAGT
>DAIUEM010000111.1:0-6879 GCA_036845105.1 Actinomycetota bacterium
CTGGTCCGAGATGACACCGTTCAGGCCCGCCTTGTCGAGCCGGTTCAGCGCCGCGTTGAAGCTCAGGCATCGGACCTCGGGCACGGCGACCGTTCCGGGCCCCGTCGAGACGACGATCGTGACGGAGGAGCCGAACTCGGTCTCCTCACCCTCCGGCGGCTCGGTCCTGATCACGGCCCCGACCGCGACCGTGGACGCCTCGTCCTGTCGCTCCACCACGAACCCGGCGTTCTCGAGGATCAGCTGCGCCGCGGAGGCCTGGAGGCCCGAGACCGTCGGCACGGCGACCGGCCCGGGGGCCTTCACCACGGTGAGCACGATCTCGGTGTCCTCCGCGACCTCCGCGCCCGCGGCGGGATCCTGTTCGAGGACGGTGTTCGGCTCCAGGTCGGGATCCTCCACCCTCACGACGTCCGCGGCCGCCACGAGGCCGACGTCCTCGAGCGCGGCCTGTGCGTCCCGGAGCGTCAGATCGACCACGTTGGGAACGACCACCAGAGCTGGGGACGGGGACTCCTCGCCGTCGCCTCCGAGGATGTCGCTCGCGAACAGCCACAGCAGCACGCCGATGCCGGCGAGCAGCAGCCCGATGACCAGGACCGGGATCCACCAGCGGGATCGCTCGGGCTCGGGAGCGCCCATCACCTCGGTCTTCGCGGGCATGATCTGGGTCGGAGGCGGCGGGGCGAGGAGCGGCGTGGCCTCGACCGGCAGCCCCTGGCGCACGCGCTCGAGGTCCGCGCGGAGCTCCTCGGCGGACTGGTACCGGTTCGCTGGGTTCTTGGCGAGCGCGCGCAGGATCACGGCGTCGAGATCCGGGGTGACGTCCTTGTTCAGCTTGGAGGGCGGCGTCGGCTGCTCGAGCACCTGCTTCGAGGCCACCGTGACGGGTGAGTCCCCTAGGAACGGCGGGCGGCCCGTCACCATCTCGTAGAGCACGCATCCGAGCGAGTAGATGTCCGAGCGACCGTCGACCGGCTGGCCCTGGGCCTGCTCGGGAGACAGGTAGGAGGCCGTGCCGAGCACCGCAGCGGTCTGCGCGACGGTCTCGGCCGTCGTGGTCATGCGGGCTATGCCGAAGTCCGCGACCTTCACCTGGCCCGCGGGCGTGAGCATGATGTTGCCGGGCTTGATGTCGCGGTGTATCACGCCTTGGGCGTGGGCGGCCGACAGGGCGCCGCAGACCGACTCCGCGATCTCGATCGCTCGATCGGGCATGATGCGCCCTCCGCCGGCCAGGTAGTCGGCGAGCGTGCGGCCCTCCACGTACTCCATGACGATGTAGTGCACGCCCCCGTCTGCGCCCGTGTCGAAGACGCTGACCACGTTGGGGTTCGACAGCCTGGCCGCGGCCTGGGCCTCCCGGCGGAACCGCTGGACGAACCCCTCGTCGTCGGCGAACTGCGGGGCGAGGATCTTGACGGCGACCGTCCGGCCGAGCACCGTGTCCGTGCCCTCGAAGACCTTCGCCATCCCGCCCCTGCCGAGCTCCCGCTCGACCCGGTAGCGGCTCCCGAGGACCACCGGTTGCTCGCTCACGCCTTCCTCCTCATCCGTTCAGCGCGGCCTCCATGACCGCCTTCGCGATCGGGGCGGCGACCTGCCCACCTGTCGCGTCGCTGCCAAGGCTACCCCCGTCGAGCACGATCACGGCGACCGCCACCTGCGGGTTCTCCGCCGGCGCGAACGAGACGAACCACGCGTGGGGAGCCTGCCCCTCGCCGTGCTGGGCCGTCCCCGTCTTGCCGGCGACGCTCACGCCAGGGATCTGGGCCGCGGCGCCGGTCCCGTTCTGGACGACGTCGACCATCATGGCCGCGAGGAGCGCTGCGTTCTCGGGCGACATGGGTCTCGAGTAGGCCTCGGGCTCGTAGGTCTCGATCACGCGGCCGTCGGCCCCCCGCACCTCGGTCACGAGCCTGGGCCTCATCAGGACGCCCCCGTTCGCGATCGCCGCGGCCACCAGGCCCATCTGCATCGGATTCGCCGCGACGTTGTCCTGCCCGATCGCCGAGAGCGCCACCGCGGGCCGCCGGGTCACGAAGTACGTCGGGTCGGGGAAGATACCCTCCTGGAACGGGATGTCGAAGTCGACGTCCCCGGTCATCGCCGTCGGTGCGAACCCGAACGCCCACGCCTGCTCGGCGAGCGCGGCGGGCCCGAGGGTGAGGCCGATCTCGCCGAACACCACGTTGCACGACTGCCGGAGGGCGTCCGCGAGCGTGATCTGCGAACCGCCGGAGCACGTGGCGCCCCCGAAGTTCTCGAGCGTCTCGACGGTGTCCGGTAGGTCCAACTCGCTGGGATTTGGCCAAGTGCTGTCGGGGCCGTACCCGTTCTCGAGGGCCGCCGCCGCGACGACGATCTTGAAGGTCGAGCCTGGCGGGTACAGCTCGTCGCTGGCGCGCGAGACGAGCGGCTTCTCCGGATCGGCGTTCAGCGCCTCCCACGTCGTTCGGATCTCCTCCGGGTCGTGCGAGGAGAGTGGGTTGGGGTCGAACGAGGGGTTCGCCACGAGCGCGAGGACGTTCCCGGTGCGGGGGTCGATCGCGACGACACCCCCGGGCAGGTCGCCGAGCGCCGCCTGCGCCGCCCGCTGCACGACCGGGTCGATCGTGGTGACGATCGAGGCGCCCCTCCGCGGCCGCCCGAGCACCATGTCCGCGAACGTCTGCGGCAGGAGCTGCGGCGCGGTCCCGGCAAGGAAGTCGTTGTACGCCTGCTCCAGCTCGCTGCGTCCGAAGACGAACGAGTAGTAGCCCGTGAGATGCGCGTAGAGCGGCCCGGCCGTGTACCGGCGGAGGAAGCGCAGGTCGCCGGCGCTCCGCCTGCTCGCCGCCAGGACCGTCCGGCGATCCGCGGCCAGGATCGAGCCGCGGGCGACCTCGTACTCGGCGATCAGCTGGCGCTTGGCGTTGGCCGGGTTCTCGGCCAGACGCTCGGCCGCGAACACCTGCACGTAGCTCACCTGCGCGATCAGCACGACGAAGAGCACGAGCAGCGCCACGGCGAGCTGTCTGACCTGGCGTTCCATCAGCCCCCCCTCCTCGGCCGCGTAGGGGCGGGTCCCGCGGAGATGCGCACGAGGAGCGCGAGCAGCACGAAGTTGGAGACCAGGCTCGACCCCCCGTAGCTCACGAACGGGAGCGTGACGCCGGTGAGCGGGATCACGCGGGTCACGCCGCCGACGATGACGAACGTCTGCAGGGCGACTGCGGCCGAGAGCCCGGTGGCCAGGAGCGTGCCGAACCCGTCAGGGCACGCGAGCGCGGCCCGCAGGCCCTTGCCGACCAGGACGACGTACAGGAGGAGCACGCCGACCGTGCCCAGGAGTCCCAGCTCCTCCCCGATGGCGGCGAAGATGAAGTCCGTGGACGCGAACGGGATGAGTCCGGGGGATCCACGGCCGAGGCCCACGCCGACCAGACCGCCCGTCGCCATGCCGAACTGGGCCTGGGCGAGCTGGCCGTAGCCCAGGTCGAACACCTTGTCGGGATCGAGCGCCCGGAGCCAGACGTCGACCCGCAGCTGGACGTGGTCGAAGATCGCGTATCCGATCGCCGCCCCGGCGGCGAAGAGCAGGAGTCCGATCAGCAGGTACGCGATCCGCCCCGTGGCCACCCACAGCATCACCACGAAGATCCCGAAGTACAGGAGCGAGGCGCCGAGGTCCCGCTGGATGAAGAGCACCGCGAGCGAGGCTCCCCACGCGAGGAGCACGGGCATCAGGTGCTTGGCGGGAGGGAGGCGGAGCGGGCCGATGCCGCCGGTTGCGACGCGGAGGAGCTCGCGCTTCTGGTTCAGGTAGGAGGCCAGGAACACGACGATCAGGACCTTGCCGATCTCGGACGGCTGGAAGCCGATCGGACCGATCCGCACCCATAGCCGGGCGCCGTTGATCGTACGCCCGATCCCCGGGACGATCGGCAGGAGCAGGAGGACGATGCCGATCAGCCCGATCGTGTAGGTGTACGCGTCGAGCTGCCGATGGTCCCGGACGAGGACGAGCGTGAGGCAGAACGCCGTGATCCCCACCGCGACCCAGGTGGCCTGCTCGGCGGCGAGGCCGCCGGAGAGGCGGAAGATCATCGCGAAGCCGAGCCCGGTGAGCACAGCGGCCGTGGGGAACAAGACGGGGTCGGCCGCCGGGGCGAACCTCCGGATCACCAGGGCTGCGGCCGCGTATCCGACCGCGAAGATCGAGCCGTAGAGGGCGAGCGTTACGGGCACGTTGCCGCGCCTGCCGAGGCCCACGAGGATGTACGCTCCGACCGCGATCACGAGCGCGAGGATGGTGAGCGCGACCTGGGCCCCGCGTCGGGGGCGGCCACGCGGCAGGACTGCCTGGCTCACGGCCCGGCCGTCCCGGGGACGGCGGCGTCGCGTCGGATCTGCTCGACGATCGACTCGGCCTCCACGCGATCCTCCGCAGTGATGCCCTCCTCGAGGTCTCGGTACAGGGGCAGCGCCGTCGCCGTGTCCGCCGGGATGCTCGTCTCCACCACGACCTGGTGCAGGTCGAGCCCCGCCACCTGTGCCGGGATGCCGCGGTAGATCGCCACGCGTCCGTCGGAGACGCCCACGAACCACTGCGTGTCCAGGTACAGACGCAAGCCCACGAACAGCAGCAGGAGCACGCCGAGCGTGCCCCCGACCCAGGCGGCGGCCTTGGGCCAGGAGAGCCCCCCCGATGCGGGAGCTGGTGGCGGAGGAGTCCGCAGCGGCCCGTCGTGCCCGGCCGGCGCCTCGCGGGGTTCCCGCTCGACCACGGTGGTGGGGGGCGGGCCGGACCCCTCGCCGCCATCGGCGATCGTCGTGATGGGCTCCTCACCCGCGATGACGTCCTCTTCGGCCGGGTCGCGCTCGTCCGCATCGACGAGGTCGATGACGATGGCGGTGATGTTGTCGACGCCCCCGGCCTCGTTGGCCTCCCGGATCAGGCGGTCGACGGCCCGCTGAGGGTCGCGATCCGCCCGGAGGATCTCGCCGACGCGGTCGTCGGGCACCATGCCGGTGAGCCCGTCGGAGCACAGGAGGAGTCGGTCACCCGACCGAGGGTCGAGCCAGAGCTCGTCGATCTCGATGTCGGGACCCACGCCCAGCACCCGGGTGAGGATGTTTCGATGCGGGTGCACCTCGGCCTCCGCCTCCGTCAGCTCGCCCTCGAGCACCATCCGACGGACGAGCGTGTGGTCCTCGGTGAGCTGGCGGAGCTCGCCGTCGCGCAGGAGGTACGCGCGCGAGTCGCCGACGTGCGCGAGCCGCACCCGGTCGCCCTCCAGGAGCGCCGCGGTCAAGGTGGTCCCCATGCCGGCCACCGAGCGGTCGAGCACCGAGCGCTCGAAGACGATCCGGTTCGCCTCGTGGACCTGCTCCGCGAGGTCGCCGGCCCCGCGGGTGAACAGCCGCTCGATCGTCTCGAGGGCGAGACCGGACGCCACCTCCCCGCCCGCGTGCCCGCCCATGCCGTCGGCGACGGCGAAGAGCGGGTCCATCGAGGTGAACGAGTCCTCGTTCCCCTCACGGACGTGCCCGATGTCCGTGCCGGCCGCCACGGTCGCACGCAGCGTCATCGGCGCAGCTCCATGACGGTCTTCCCGATCCGCACGACGTCGCCGGAGCGCACCTCGACCGGCGCCTGCACGCGTCGGTCGTTCACGTACGTCCCGTTCGTCGAACCGAGATCCTCGACGAACCACGAGCCGTCGCGTGCGGACAGCCGTGCATGGTGCTGGGACGCGTAGGTGTCGTCGAGGCGGACCTGACAGGACTCGGCCCGTCCGATCTCGAGCCCACCGGACAGGCGGAACGTCTTCGGTCGGCGCCCCTCGGGCGCGTGCACGACCAGGCTGGTCGGCGCCTTCGCCCCGCGGGTCGCCCTCACCTTCGGGGGCTTGGCCGGGGTCGTGGCGGGCTGCGCCGCGCGACGACCCGAGAGGTCGACCGCGATCGACCGCACGGCCCGGTAGATGAAGAAGTACAGCAGCGCGAGGAGCGCGTACTTGAGCACCGAGAGCACGAAGGGCGACATTCAACCCCTCCGGAACTCGAGCACCGAGGTGCCGATCGTGATGCGATCGCCGCCGTCGAGCGCGCGCTCCGCGGCCTGCTCCCCGTTGACGAGCGTCCCGTTGGTCGACCCGAGGTCGACGAGGACGTACGCGTCCCCGCGGACCTCGATGCGGGCGTGCTGCCGCGACGCGCCGGGGTCGTTCAGCACGACGTCGCACGCCGGGAGCCGGCCGATGGTGGCCGCCCCGCGGATCCGGAAGGTGTCCGCCACGCGGTCGCCATCCAGGAGCGCGAGGGTCGCCTCACCGGCGCCGGGGACGGCGGGAGGCAGCTCGTCGGGTCCTTCGACGAAGCGCGCTGCGCACCGGAACTTGCCCCGAGGGAGCGAGTCGTCCATCTCGAACTCGACGGTCGGCGGTCCGACCAGGCCCCATCCGCGCTCGAGCGCGGTCTCGCGGACGACCTGCTTGAGCTCCGCGACCAGCGCGTGCTCCGCCTGTCCGAACCGGGTCCCATCCTCCTCCGAGAGCGAGAAGACGAACCTGTTTGGGGCCCAGACGTCTCGAACCCCGACCGTCTTCGAGGCCTCCATCTCCCGCATCACGCGCTTCGCGAGCTCGACGGGCTGCAGGCCGCTGCGGAACGTGGTCGCGAAGAAGCCTTCGACCAGGTTCCCGAGGCGGCGCTCGAAGTCGCGGAGGATCGGCACGACGAAGTGGATTGTCGCGGGCCAGAGCCCGTTCGACGCCTATCCTACCCCGACCCTGGCGGCCTCCCTGCGCGCGGGGTCGACTGCTAGCATGACGAGCCGCCGGGCGAGTGGCGGAATATGGCAGACGCGCAGGATTCAGGTTCCTGTGAGGGCAA
>DAIUEM010000112.1:0-6861 GCA_036845105.1 Actinomycetota bacterium
GGTCCTCGGACTGGCCGAGGACCGGGAATGCGCGATCCTCGTCGCGCTCGGCTTTCCGCGGGATCGGCCGATCAGCCCGATGGTCCGCCCGGACCGGCGACCCTTCGACGACGTCGTCCACCGGGAGCGCTGGTAGCCCTGCCGGGTCGAACGCTCGGCCCTCGAGCGCTGAACCGCGCCCTGCTCGAACGGCAGATGCTGCTCCGGCGCCGCCGGATGCCGGCGCTCCGGGCCGTCGAGCGGCTCGTCGCGCTGCAGGCGCAGGTCCCCCGCGATCCGTACGTCGCGCTCTGGTCGCGGCTCGAGCGGTTCCGTCCCGAGGCGCTCGCCGAGCCGATCGCCGACCGCCGAGCCGTGCGCATGACCCTGCTGCGGGCGACGCTGCATCTGGTGACCGCGGCCGACGCGGTCGCGCTTCGGCCGCCGATGCAGCCGGTCATCGAGCGCATGGTCACGGGCACGAGCCCGTTCCGCCAGGTCGCCCAGGACCTGGACCGGGACGAGTTGCTGGCGTTCTTCCGCGGGCTGCTCGAGGAGCAGCCGCGCACGCGCGCGGACCTCGTGGGCGCCGCACGCGAGCGGTGGCCGGAGCGCGACGCGGACCTGCTCGGGTACGCGATGTACCTCCTGGCGACGGTTCAGGTCACGCCGCGCGGGATCTGGGGCCGGAGCGGCCGGGCCGCGTTCACCACGCTCGACGCGTGGGTCGGACCGTCGTCGAGCGCCGCCGCGACCGTCGACGACCTGGTCCTGCGGTACCTCGCCGTGTTCGGCCCGGCGACCCCCGCCGACGCGGGGTCCTGGTCCGGCCTGCCGGCGATGCGCGAGGTCCTCGAGCGCCTGCGCCCGCGCCTGCGGACGTTCCGCGATGACGGCGGCCGCGAGCTCTTCGACGTGCCGCGAGCGCCGCTGCCGGACCCGGACACGCCGGCCCCGGTGCGCTTCCTCCCCGAGTACGACAACGCGCTCCTCGGTCACGCCGACCGCGGCAGGATCCTCCCGTCCGTGACACCGCAGTGGGGCGACCCAGGCTGGGGCAGCATCCTCGTCGACGGCTGGGTCTCGGCCAGGTGGAAGCTCGAGCGCGCGAAGGACGCCGCCGCGTTGCGGATCGAGCCGTTGCGTCGGCTCCCGCGCGCCGACCGCGACGCCGTGACCGAGGAGGGCCAGCGGCTCCTGGCCTTCCTCGAGCCGGACGTCGGCTCGCGCGACGTCCGGCTCCAGGTTCCGGCCTGAGCCACCCTTCCCGAAGCGGTCGGTCCGTGGGACCATCCCCTGATGGTGGGGAGGGAGCTGGAACCGGCGGCGCTCGAGCAGGCCCGGGAGGCCGTTGCCTCGCGTGCGTGGCGCCGGGCGCACGAGCTGTTCACGGCGCTGGCCGCGGAGGGCGCCCTCGAGCCCGAGGACCTGGAGCGGCTCGCGAAAGCCGCGTACTGGACGGGAGACGCTCGGGGATCGATCTCGACCCGGGAGAAGGCGTACGAGGCGTTCCTGAGGCGGGACGACGGAGCGTCGGCGGCGTTCAGCGCGCTGACGCTCCAGCGCCAGCACGTTTCGATGCTGCAGGACTCCGTCGCGGGGGCGTGGCTGACCCGGGCGGAGCGCATGCTCGAGGGCGTGTCCGGCTCCAGGGCCAACGGGTACCACGCGATCGCCCGCGCCGATGCAGCCCGCGCGCGCGGCGACCTCGTCGGGGCGCTCGCGCTCGTGGAGCGAGCCCAACAGGTCGCAGAGCAGGTCGACGACCCGGATCTGCCGGCGTGGTGCGCGATGCGGCGGGGCATGTACCTGGTCGACGCCGGCCGGATCGGGGAGGGGCGGACGCTGCTCGAGGACGTCGCGGCGACGGCCGCGGGTGGCGGGCTCGGCACGTACACGACGGGCGCGATCCTCAGCAACGTGGCGAGCATGTACCGCGACCTCGGCGACTTCCGGCGGGCCGTCGAGTGGTCCGACGCCACGATGCGTTGGTGCGAACGTCAGGAGATCACCGGGTTCCCCGGCGTGTGCCGCGTCCACCACGGGGAGATCCTCCGCATGCTCGGGAGGCTCGAGGAGGCCGAGCGCGAGCTGCGGACCGCCTGCGAGGAGCTCGGCGGGTTCAGCCCGGCACACGCCGGCGCCGCGTACCACGACCTGGGTGAGGTGCAGCTCCGGCTCGGCGATCTCGGCGAGGCCGAGGACTCGTTCCGCATCGCGCGCGAGCTCGGCGAGGATCCTCAGCCGGGGCTCGCGCTCCTGCGACTCGCGCAGGGCGACGTCGACGGAGCGTCCACCTCGATCCGCCGGAGCCTGCAGGTGGCCGCGTTCGACCGCTTCTCACGCGCGCGGATGCTGCCGGCGGAGGCCGAGATCGCGAAGGCGGCGGGGGACGCGCAACTGGCCCGAGCCGCCAGGGACGAGCTCGCCGAGATCGCCGACCAGGTTCCCTCGCCGGCGATCCGAGCTGCGAGCGCATGGACCGACGGGATCCTCGCGCTGATCGAGCGCGACCCACGCCGGGCGTCCGACCGCCTGCTCGAGGCCCGGAAGGGCTGGCACGAGGTCGCCGCGCCGTACGAGGCGGCGAGGGCGACGGTGGCGCTGGCGGAGGCCTACCTCGCCGACGGGGACGACGAGGCGGGGGTGTTCGAGCTCGAGGGGGCGGTCGGCGCCTTCGAGCGGCTCGGGGCGTGGATGGAGGCGCGCCGCGCGACGGAGCTCCGCGTGCAAGCGGGACGCGGCGGCGGGACCGCGCGCGCGGTGCGGACGTTCATGTTCACGGACATCGTCGGGTCGACGTCGCTGATCGAGGTGATCGGCGACGAGGCGTGGAACGATCTCCGGCGCTGGCACGACCAGGCCCTCCGCTCGTCGTTCGACGAGTTCGGTGGAGAGGAGATCGACCACGCGGGGGACGGCTTCTTCGTCGCCTTCCCGGATCCGACCAGCGCCGTGGCGTGCGCCGTGGAGATCCAGCGGCGTCTCGCCGAGCACCGCCGGACGCAAGGGTTCGCGCCGCAGGTGCGGATGGGGCTGCACGCGACCTCGGCGACACGGGACGAGACCGGCTACGTGGGTCTCGGCGTGCACGCGGCCTCGAGGATCGCGTCGCTCGCCGGCGCCGGCGAGATCCTGGCGAGCGTCGAGACGCTGGAGGATGTTCCGGTGGCGCGGGCCTCGGACCTGAGGAGCGTGGCGTTGAAGGGGATCGTCGATCCCGTGGACGTGGTCTCGATCGACTGGCGTTCCGCGAACGAGCGCTGAGGCAGGCGTCGGAGGCCGCCGTTGACGTTCCCTCCTGCGCGGAGCAGAATCAGCGTTTTCCTGCTCGGTTCCGACGGCGGAGGGACGGCGGCGTGGCGCAGGAGCATCCGAACGGCACCGCTGATCACCCCGATGGCGACCGGCCCGAGGCCGCCGTGCGCGATCCCGAGCGCCTGCCGCCACTGATCCGCCCCGCGGTGGACTTCATCGCGAGGATCCGAGCGACCGTCCACACCAAGCTCCTCGCGGGATTCCTCGTCATCGCCGTCCTGCTGCTCGCGATGGGCATCACCAGCATCCTCGTGATCCGCGAGATGAACCAGGAGGCGAACCAACTCATCGAGGTGCAGCGACAAGCCGACCTGGCCCGGCAGGCGATCTACTCCGTGACGTCCCAGAGCCATTTCCGCGCGATGGCGATCAACACGCACGTCGACTCGTGGAACGACAAGATCGCCACGGCCAAGGAGAACTTCGGTGCCTCCCTGACGCAGATGGCGGCGATCGGCGGGTCCGGCGTCGGGACAGCCGTCGACCGGATGCGGGAGATCGACGGCCGGTTCGCCGACGCGGGGCAGAGCGTGCTCGCCCTGTACGAGGCGGGGGACTTCGACGGGGCGCTCGACCTCCACATCTCCGCCGAGCACGAGATCTCGCACGAGCTCGAGGACGAGCTCAACCTGCTGATCGACTCGACGGACGAGCGGATCGACGTCGCGCTCGGCGAGCTCTCCTCGCTGCACCGGTTCCTCCTGTTCGCGGTCGGGATCTTCTCGGGCGTGAGCCTGCTGATCGCGCTCGGTCTCGGCGCGGCGCTGTCCTGGTCGGTGATCCGGCCGGTCCGGAAGGTGGACCTCGCGCTCGCACGCCTCGCGGACGGCGACTTCGGCCAACAGGTCGAGGTCCCGAACCGAGACGAGTTCGGACGACTGACGACGAACCTCAACACGACCAGCGAGCAGCTCGCGAAGCTCTACCGGGATCTCGCCGAGCTGAACGGCAACCTCGAGCAGACCGTCGAAGAGCAGCTCGGGCAGTTGCGGAGGGCCGAGCAACTGCGGCGCTACCTGGCGCCTCAGGTGGCCGACGCCGTCCTGAACGGTGGCGCCCCGGTGTCGTTGACGTCGACCCGACGCAACCTGAGTATCCTCGTGGCGAGCGTCCGCGGGTTCTCGTCGATGTCCGAAGGCATGGAGCCCGAGGAGCTGATCGACGGGCTCAACCAGCACTTCGCCGTCATGACGGACGTCGTCTTCCAGCACGGCGGCACCCTGGACAAGTACGTCGGGGACGGCGTGCTCGCCTTCTTCGGCGACCCCATCCCGTTCGAGGACCACGCGGAGCGCGCCGTGATGACCGCGCTCGAGATGCGTCAACGGCTCCGCGGCCTCCGCGGCCGGTGGTCCTCGGAGCCCGATGGGGCACTGAACGTGGGCATCGGGGTCAGCACCGGCTACGTCACCGTCGGCAACATCGGCTCCGCCACCCGGACCGAGTACACGGTCATCGGGAACAACGTGAACCTGGCGACCCACCTCGCGCAGATCGCCGGGCCGGACCAGATCCTCGTGTCCGAGCGCACGCTCGCGGTCTCGGCCATCCGGGAGCGGGTGGATGCCTCGCCGCTCGACGGGATCCAGCTGGACGGGTTCCGTCACCCCGTGCGGGTCTTCGAGGTCGCCGACCTGCCGGCGCCGCTCCGTCGCCGCCTCTGACGCCGCACCCCGATCCGCTCCGGGACGTCTGCACGGCACCTACAGCGCGCGCCGAGGTTCGCGTGCAGAGGCTGCTTACTCCCACGACGTCGGGTGAACCCCACCGCGAACACGGTGGCTGCCGGGATGGGAACGGCGCATTGAGGCACCTAGCCTGGCGGACATGGACACGCACACCGCACCCACCAGCCGTTCCCGCAGCATCCGCATCGCGACCGCGCTCGCCCTCGGCGGGCTGGTCGCCGCGCTCGCCCTCTCGGGCTGTGCCCGCGAGCTATCCGGAGACGTGCACGGAGCCCCCGGCGGCCCGGGCGCCGTCCGGGTCGTGATGCGCGACGACGAGTTCGACCCCGCCGAGCTGCGGCTCGAGGCCGGGACCGAGGTCACGGTCGAGACCCGGAACGAGGGCGACGCCGGCCACAACTTCACCATCGACCAGATCGACCTGTCGACCGGCACCGTCGAGCCGGGGGGCATCGCCTCGGCGACGTTCACGGTCCCGAACGAGGCGACGGAGTTCCGCTGCACGTTCCACCCGGGCATGGGGGGCGAGATCGTCCCCACCTGATCCACGGGGTACCCTGACCCGACCGCGTGTCACGGGGAGGGTCAGCCATGACGGTCCGCATGGTCCCGGGATTCCTGCCGAGCACGTCCGGGTTCCGCTTCGCGAACTCGTTCCCCAAGGTCCCGTTGCGCCGGATCGGGATCCCGGGCATGGTCACCCTCGGGGTCGGGGACGCCTCGAACGGCCTGTGCGGCGGGATGGTCTTCGCCGCGCGCGACCACTTCGAGGCCGGCCTGCCGATCCCGCCGGGCACGACCCCGCCGTCCGACGGTCAGCTGTTCGAGTACCTCGTCGACCGGCTGTTCGACAGCTTCGAGCTCCCGAACGGCCCAACCCGGTACCTCCGGCTCATGAACCCGCTGCTGTCCGACGGCGAGACCGTGTGGAGCCGTCTCGGGATCGCCCCGCACGGCCGGATCTGGCGGATGGTGCACGACGAGTGGCCCCGGGTGCGCGCCGAGATCGACGGCGGCCACCCCTGCGCCCTCGGCCTCGTGCGCGTGCGGTCGGCGGACCCGTTCGACCTGAAGGAGAACCACCAGGTCCTCGCGTACGGGTACCGGCTCGAGGGCTCGTCGCTCGGCCTGCACCTGTACGACCCGAACCGGCCGGGGAACGACGACGTGCGCCTGTCGCTCGACCTCGCGAGCGTGAGCCGCGGGCCCGTGACGACCCCCGCGTCCCGGCCGGTGCTGTCGTTCTTCCGGATCGGCTACGCGCCGTCCCTCCCGCCGCCCGCGTAGTCGACGGTCGCCGGGCGCCGCCGGGGGATCCACCTCGGCACGGCGAGGACGTAGAACAGGGGCACGGACGGGCGTCGGGCGTACCATCCGCGCGTGGAGCGTCTCGGCTCGGTGGCTCGGGCGGTGCTGACCTTCGCACTGCTCGGGCTCCTCGTGCTCGTGCTCGTCGGGGTGACCGGGGTCCTCGTGCTGCGCCGGCTCGCGACCCAGCAGGCGATCTCGCAGGCCCGCGACTTCACGGCCTTCGCGGCCTCGGTCGTCGAGCGCAGGCTGGACGACGGGCTGCTCACCGGCGACGCCGAGGCCAGCCTGGCGGTCGCGACCGTGGTGACCGCCGTCCTCGACGACCCGGTCGTGCGGGTGAAGATCTGGACGGCGGACGGGCAGATCGTCTACTCGGACGAGTCGGACCTGATCGGCGAGCGCTACGAGCTCGGCGAGGACGAGCTCGAGGCGATCGAGCAGGAGGGGGGGGTGACGGCCGAGGTCTCGGACCTCAGCCGGCCGGAGAACCGGTTCGAGCGCCGGTACGGGGACCTCGTGGAGGTCTACACGTCGATCGAGACGCCGGGCGGCGAGCGCCTGCTGT
>DAIUEM010000113.1:0-6848 GCA_036845105.1 Actinomycetota bacterium
GGATGTCGATGTCCGCGCCGGTGACGGCGATGATCTCGTTGATCCGCTTGCCCTTCGGCCCGATCACCTCGCCGATCTTGTCCACGGGGATCTGGATCGTGAGGATGCGCGGCGCCTTCGGGTTCACCTCGGAGCGCGGGGCCGGGATCGCGCCGAGCATCACGTCGAGGATCTTCAGCCGCGCCTCCTTCGCCTGCTGGAGCGCGCCCGCGAGAACGTCCCCCGGCAACCCGGTGACCTTCATGTCGAGCTGGATCGCGGTGACGAACTCCCGCGTGCCCGCGACCTTGAAGTCCATGTCGCCGAGCGCATCCTCCGCTCCGAGGATGTCCGTGAGCGTGATGAACTTCCCGTCGTCGGCGATCATGCCCATCGCGATCCCTGCGACCGGCGACTTGATCGGCACCCCGGCGTCCATCAGCGAGAGCGTTGAGGCGCACACGCTGGCCATCGACGTCGAGCCGTTGCTCCCGAGCACGTCCGACACGAGGCGCAGCGCGTACGGGAACTCCTCCTCGGGCGGAACCACCGGCACGAGCGCCCGCTCGGCGAGCGCGCCGTGGCCGATCTCGCGGCGGCGGGGGCTGCCGATGCGGCCGACCTCGCCGGTCGAGAACGGCGGGAAGTTGTAGTGGTGGATGTAGCGCTTCGTGTCCTCGGGGTCGAGCGTGTCGATCATCTGCGTCATGCGGAGCATGCCGAGCGTCGTCACGTTCAGGACCTGCGTGTCGCCGCGCTGGAACAGGCTGCTGCCGTGGGCGCGGGGCACGAGGCCGACCTCGGCCAAGAGCTGACGGATGTCACGCGGGCCGCGGCCGTCCAGCCGCACGCCCTCGTCGACGACCCGCCTGCGCATGACCTTCTTCTGCAGGTCCTTCCACGCGGCCGAGATCTCGGACGCGCGGGCGGCGAAGGTCTCCTCGCCCCAGGTCTCGAGCAGGTGCTCCTTCAGTTCCTCCTTGAGCTGATCGAGCTTCGCCTCGCGCTCGACCTTGTCCGGGACGATCGCGCCCTCCAGACGCGACCTCCCGAACGAGGAGACCGCGTCGAAGGTCTCGGCCGAGTAGAGGGGGCGAGGCGTCCACTCCTTCTCAGAGACGCCGAGCTGGTCGATGAGCTCGCGCTGGAAGTCGATCATCTCGGCGATCGCGCGCTTCGCCGCCTCGAGCCCCTCCGCGACGATCTCCTCGGTCGGCGCCACGGCGCCTTCGCCACCCTCGAGCAGTTGCCAGGTGCTGTCCGGCGCCTCCCCTTCGATCATGAGGATGTCGATGCCGCCCTGGTCGTTGCGGCGACCGGCGACGACGATGTCGAACGTGGCGTCCTCGACCTCCTGGAACGTGGGGTTGATCACCCACTCGCCGCCGATCAGCCCCATCCGCACCGAGCCGACCGGCCCCTCGAACGGCAGGCCGGCGAGGCACGTCGCGAGGCTCGCGGCGTTCATGCCGGGGATGTCGTAGGGGTTCGCCATGTCGGCCGACAGGACGGTGAGCACGACCTGGACCTCGTCGCGGTAGCCGTCCTTGAAGCTCGGCCGCATCGGTCGGTCGGTGAGGCGTGCCGTCAGGATCGCCGTCTCGGACGGCCGCCCCTCGCGGCGGAAGAAGCCGCCGGGGATCTTCCCGGCCGCGTACATCCGCTCCTCGACGTCGATCGTGAGCGGGAAGAAATCGATGCCCTGGCGGGGCGCGGCGGTCGTGCAGGTGCCGAGCACCTGCGTCTCGCCGTAGGTGACGACGACGGATCCCTCCGCCTGCCGGGCGAGCTTACCCGACTCGAACGCCATGGTCTGGTTCCCGATCTTGCGGGAAAGGGTGGTGGCCATCGGCCTGGTTCCTCCTTGGGTGCCGTGCGAGACGCGGACGCGTCGCGCGGGTGATGGAGGTGGGACCCGGCCGGTTGTCAGTGGTGAACCGCCGATACGGTGCTCGGAGGCTCGCGACTGAGAACCGACCGCGGGCTGCCCCACCTCCGGTCCGGTCAGTGGGTCGTTCGCATCCCTCCTCGGGAACGGCGCCCGCCGCGGGGCGCCTCCACGGTCGTTATCGCCGCAGGCCGAGGCGTGCGACCAGCTCTTGGTAGCGGTTGATGTCCTCGCGCTTCAGGTACTCGAGCATCCGGCGGCGCCGGCCGACGAGCATGAGGAGCCCACGGCGGGACGCGTGGTCCTTCTTGTGGGCCTTCAGGTGCTCGGTCAGGTCGGAGATCCGCTTGCTGAGCACGGCGATCTGGACCTCGGCAGAGCCGGTGTCCGAGTCGCTCCGCCGGTGCTCGGCGATGATCGTCGCCTTCTGCTCGGTGGTGAGTGTCATATGCAGTGGCCAAGGCTACCAGCCGGGGTGCTGCGGCGTCCGGGCGAGGCCGTGGTGGGCGCTACCGGAGCACGGGATGACCATCCGAGACGATGGAGGCGGGCAGCAGACGCCCCTGGATCGTCCCGTTCGGACGGACGACCGCCCGCGCGACCGCGGTCGTCGAGCCCTCGGCCGAGAAGCTCGGCCAGACGAAGTTGCCGAGGCCGTAGAAGATCGGTCTGCCCTCGTAGACCTCCATCGGCTGGAGCCGATGGGCGTGGTGCCCGAAGATCACGTCGGCGCCCGCGTCGATCATGCGATGCGCTTCCTGGACCTGGTAGTCGCGCGGCTGCGTGTCCAGCTCGACCCCCCAGTGGATCACCACGATCACGAGGTCCGCGTTCGCCTCCGCCTCGCGGATCGCGCGGAGCGCCCGGGGGAAGTCGTGGCCGACGGCGGTGCCGACCTCGTTGCCTTCGGCCACCTGGTAGTCGGGGTCGATCACCTCGCCAACGCCGACCAGCCCGATGCGCCACCCCTTCACCTCGACGTACCGCGGGGCGTCGGCCTCCTCCTCGCTCGCGCCGGCGCCGAGCGGCACGATGTCCGCCCGCCGCAGGTTCCTGATCGAGTCCATGAGCGCGTCGGGGCCCTGGTCGAACCCGTGGTTGTTCGCGAGGCTCGCGACCTCGACCCCGGCATCCCGCGCCTCGTCGAGCGCCTCCGGGTCGCACCGGAAGCTGAACGTCTTGGGGATCGGGTCGACGATGTCGGTCGATGGGCACTCGTGGTTGATGACCGTGAGGTCGTCCTCGCGGAACAGACCGTCGAGCCCGCTCCACGCCCACCCGTAGCCGTTCGAGCGGAAGGCCGGGATGTAGCTCGGGTCCAGGCTCACGTCGCCCGTGCCGTGGATCACGATCGTCCCCCTCGGCTCGGGGCTGGGCGACGGGCCGGGGGTGCCGGTGTCGGACGGGCTCGTGTCGGGGCTCGGCGAGTCGCTCGGGGACCTGCCCTGCGCCCGCGCGGGCGGCGGCTCGTCGTCGCCCGCGTACGCGACCACGGCGGCGACACCCACCGAGACGGCGAGCAGGAGGAGCACCACCGCGCCGAACGGGATCTTCGACCGGCGTGCGTGGCGAGCGGTCATCGCCCGCAGTGTCTCACGGAGCCGGGACGAGCTCGCGGGTCCTGCGTACGTCCTCCCCGATCGCTCGCGAGAGCTCCCCGGCCGTCTCGAAGCGCGCCTCGTCTCGCAATCGGACCCAGAACTCCACGGCCATCGGGGAGCCGACCAGGTCCCCGTCGAAGTCGAGCAGATAGGACTCCACGTGGAGGGGCTCGATCCCGAACGTCGGATTCGTGCCGACGCTGATCGCGGCGGTCCACTCCCCGTGCGGCACCCGGGCGCGTCCCGCGTAGATGCCGCTGCCCGGCAGGAGAAGGCGCGGCGACGTGCGCAGGTTCGCCGTCGGCCATCCGAGCCCCACCCCGCGTCCGGCGCCCGGGACCACCGTCCCGTCGAGCGCGAACCGCCGGCCGAGCGCCCGCTCCGGCCACCCGAGATCACCCTCCCCGAGCGCGGCGCGGATCGAGGACGACGACACGCGCCGGTCGCCGATGTGCACGAGCTCGACCCGCTCGGCCGTGAACCCGTGCGCGGGGCCGACCTCGATCAGCATCTCGGGCGTGCCGAGCGCCTTGAACCCGAACGTGAAGTCGGCCCCGACGACGGCGTGCCGCACGTGCAGCCCGTCGACGAGCACCCGCGTCACGAAGTCCTCGGCCGGCCAGCGCGAGAAGGACTCGGTGAACTCGAGCACGACGACCGTGTCGATGCCGGTCGACGCGATCAGGTCCGCCTTGCGCTCGACCGTCGTGAGCAGGCGGGGCTCGCGGCCCGGCGTGAGGATCTCGCGCGGGTGGCGGTCGAACGTGACCGCGACCGAGCGCACGCCGAGCCGGGTCGCCTCGGCGACCGCGCGCCGCAGCACCGCCTGGTGGCCGACGTGAACGCCGTCGAAGAACCCGACGGTGACCACGGACGGGCCGTCGGGCGGCGGCAGCGCCTCGAGACCGCGGACGGGCTCCATGGCCACGCAGGGTATCGTTCGGACAGACGCTTCGACGGCCGTCGGGCGATGATAGGTGGCATGTCTCGGGCCCGCGGTGCCGCCGTCGCGATCCTCGTCGCGCTGCTCGTGGCCCCGGCCTGCGAGCCGGCCCCGGACCCCGTGACGACCGTCCTGGACGACGACGCCATCACGATCGGCTCGTTCAACTTCCCCGAGAGCGTCCTGCTGGCGGAGCTGTACGCGCTCGCGCTCGGGCGGGCGGGGTTCAACGTGAACCGAGAGCTCGACCTCGGACCGCGCGAGTTCGTCGCGCCGGCGGTGATCCGCGGTCTCGTCGAGCTCGTGCCCGAGTACAGCGGGAGCGCGCTCGAGTTCCTCGAGGGCTCGGCCTCTCCGGACCCCGGGGCGACCCACGAGGCGCTGGCGGACGCGCTCGAGGAGCGAGGGCTCGCGGCGCTCGACCCCGCCCCCGCCGAGGACCGCAACGGCTTCGTCATGACCGCCGCCACCGCCCAGGACCTCGACGTGCGGACGCTCAGCGAGCTCGTGCCGTTCTCGCCGGATCTGACCTTCGGCGGCCCGCCCGAGTGCCCGAGCCGTCCGCTCTGCCTCCTCGGGCTCGAGCGGGCCTACGGGATGCAGTTCGGCGCCTTCGTGCCGCTCGACGAGGGCGGGCCGCTCACGGTCGCCGCCCTGCGCTCCGGAGAGGTCGACGTCGCGCTGCTCTTCACGAGCGCCGGGGCGATCGAGACGAACGGCTTCGTGCTCCTCGAGGACGACGGGCAGCTCCAGCCTGCGGAGAACGTCACGCCCGTGATCCGCTCGGAGGTGCTGGAGCGCTTCGGAGTGGAGGTGGCCGACGTGCTGAACGCGATGTCGGCGAGGCTCACCACATCGGACCTGCGCAGGATGAACGCCGCCGTCACCGCCGGGGCATCCCCGCGGTCGGTGGCGACGACGTGGCTCCGCGAGCACGGCCCGGACGAACCGCTGGGGTAGAGTCGGCCGACCGAAGGAGAGGACGTGGACGGCACCATCCGCCCCCAACGCTTCCCGGATCCTCCGCCCCCGGCCGCCACCACACGCGGGGGGTTCCATCGCCGACCGTCCGGGGAGCCGCCGCCGCTGCCCCACGAGCTCGGTCGGACGGGACGCTTCTGGCTGTACCTCGCGCTCGCGATCGTCCTGCTCATCTCGTACGGTCCGTTCCGAGCGGCCGTCGAACACTGGGACGCCGTGCAGCTGCGGTTCCTCGCCGACCACCGCGGTCCACGGCTCACCGACGGGGCGCTCCTCCTGAACGCGCTCACCTCTCGCTGGACGATCCGGATCCTGCGTTGGGGCACGATCGGGACCCTCGTCGTCTTCCGGCGATGGCGTCATCTGCTCGTGTTCCTCGGGGCGGTGGTCGCCGTCGAGGTCGTCGCGTACCAGCTGACCCTGGCGATCGGTCACGCCCGCGCGTTCGACGTGCGGATCCTCGCGGATTGGAGCGGCTTCGCGATGCCCTCGCGGCCCCTCGTGTCGCTCGCGATCTCGCTGATCGGGATCGCTTACGCCCTCGTCGTGCCGGGCCGGCCCCGCTACGTGGCCAAGTGGGCCATCGCCATCGTCCTCGGGGTGCTCTGCCTCGTGCGCATGTACCTGGCGGTCGACCATCCCTCGAGCGCGATCGCCGGCGCCGTCGTCGGCGTGGCCCTCGGCGTCACGGCGTTCCGTTGGTTCGCGCCGAACGACGCGTTCCCGGTCGCGTACCGGCGCGGGAAGACCGCGCACCTGGACGTGGGCGGCCGGCGTGGCGAGGCGATCGTCCGGGCCGTCCGCGACCAGCTCGGGCTCGCGGTGCTCCAGATCAAGCCGATCGGGCTCGAGGGCTCGGGCGGCTCGACGCCGCTGCGGCTCCAGGTCCGCGGGGAGGACGGCCCCGAGCGCTACGTCTTCGCGAAGCTCTACGCGAAGAGCCACGTCCGCGCCGACCGCTGGTACAAGGCGGGGCGCACGATCCTGTACGGCGCGCTCGAGGACGAGACGCCGTTCCAGACGGTGCGCCGGTTCGTCGAGTACGAGGACTACACGTTGCGACTGCTCGAGGACTACGACCTGACGACGCCGAAGCCGTACGGCGTCGTCGAGATCACCCCCGAGCGCGAGTACATGATCGTGATGGAGTTCTTCGAACACGCGGTGGAGCTGGGGGACGCCGCGGTCGACGAGCGGGTGATCGACGAGGGGCTGCGTCTGGTGCGCGAGATGTGGGACGCGGGCCTCGCCCATCGCGACGTGAAGCCGGCGAACCTCATGGTGCAGGACGGCCACCTGCGGCTGATCGACGTGTTCTTCGTCCAGGTCCGCCCGTCGCCGTGGCGGCAGGCGGTCGACCTCGCCAACATGATGCTCGTCCTCGCCCTGCGGAGCGACGCCGAGCGCGTCTACGCGCACGCGCTCACCTATTTCTCCGAGGACGAGATCGCCGAGG
>DAIUEM010000114.1:0-6844 GCA_036845105.1 Actinomycetota bacterium
CGACGGCGGCACCCCGATGACCCTGTTGCGGATGGAGGTGCGCCAGCGCGAGGACCTGTGGCCGACCCAGGAGCACCTGGGCCTGCCGGTGCTCCTGCCGGGGGGCGAGGCCGGTCGCCTGCTGCGGTTCGACCGCGGCGCCGAAGGCGCGACGTGGACGTACGCGCTCGAGTTCCGCGGCCCCTGAACCCGCTGTCCTATCATCGCCGGATGCAGGTCCCGGGCCCCCCCGCCTCGGAGCTCTTCGGGCGCGAACCTGAGCGGTCACGTGTCGAGGCCTTCGCGGAGGCCGTTCCGCAGGGGCTCCGCTCGCTCCTGATCCGCGGCGGCTCGGGGATCGGGAAGACCGCGCTCTGGCGGTTCGGCGTGCAGCGCTGCCGAGACCTCGGGTACCGCGTCCTCGTCACTCGGCCGGCCGAGGAGGAGATGCCGCTCGCGCTCGTTGGCCTCGTCGACCTGGTCGAGGACGTGCCGATCGACCAGGAAGCCCTTCGGGCGGAGGACCCGTTCGCTCGCGGTCGGGCGGTCCTGGACGCGATCCGAGGGACGATCGAGCGCGGGCCGATCGTCATCGCGATCGACGACCTCCAGTGGCTGGACGCGATGTCGGCGAACGCGCTGCGGTACGCGTTTCGGCGGCTGGAGGCCGACCCGGTCGGGGTCCTCGCGACGATGCGGCTCGACGCGGACACGGTGGACCCGCTCGGTATCTCCACCGTGCTCCCGCCGCAGCGCTCGGATCGATGCGACCTGGGTCCGCTGGACGAGGCGGCGCTGCGGCGCGTGCTCTCCGGGGTCGTGAGGTCGATCTCTCGTCCGGCCCTGCGCAGGATCCACGAGGTCTCGGGCGGCAACCCGCTCTACGCGCTCGAGCTGGCCCGCGGCCTGACGAGGGGCAACGGCTCGGGCCGTACCGAGGCCCTGTCCCTTCCCGGCTCGCTGACCGGCGCGATCGCCGAGCGGCTGGACTCGTTGCCGGACGAGCTGATCCCCGTGCACGAGGCGGTCGCCGCCCTGGGACGCGCGACGGTACCGCAGCTGTCGGACCTGTTCCCGGAGACGGACCTCGAGGAGCTCCTCGCCGCCGCGGCGTTCCACGGCCTGCTCGTCGTCGAGCCGGATCTGCAGGTCCGGTTCGCGCATCCGCTGTTCGGGTCCGCCGTGTACGGCCGGATGCGACCCCTCGCCCGTCGATCCCTCCACGCTCGGTTGGCCGAGCTCTCGTCCGACCCCGACGCCCGGGCGCGCCACCTCGCCCTGTCGACCGACGGACCGGACGAGGCGACGGCGGCGCTCCTCGAGGAGGCGGCGCGGCGCTCGAGCCAGCGGGGAGCGTCCGACCTGGCCGCGGACTTCGCCCGCCACAGCGTCCGCCTCACGGACGCCCGGGACGCCGACGCGCGCCGCCGCCGCACGCTCGCCCAGATCTCGTACCTCGCGAGCGCCGGAGAGGTGCATCGCGCCCTCGCCCTCGCCGACGAGCTGGTCCAGGCCCTCCCGCCGGGTCGTGACCGGGCGGAGGCGCTCGTCGAGCGCGCCCGTCTGGAGGACGACGACCTGCAGAAGAACGACGAGTTGCTCTCGCACGCGCTCGAGGAGGCGGGGGACGACGAGCGACTGCGTGGGCAGGTCCTCGACCAGCTGGGCTGGATGCGCGGCATGTTCCGCGGGGATCTGGCCGGGGGCATCGCCGACGAGCGGGAGGCGCTCGAGATCGCGCGTCGGCTGGGCGACCGCGAGCTCGAGATGTGGGCATCCGCGGGCGTGGCCCACCTCGAGCTGAACGCGGGCGTGCCACGCCCCGAGCTGGTCGAGCGGGCGGTGGCGCTCGAGCAGGAGATCGGTCAACCGCTCCTGTGGGCCGGTCCCCGCGTGCAGCTCGCGACCTTCCGGCGGTTCGCCGGGGACCTGGAGGGCGCCCGCGCCCTCTACGAGCAGACCTTCGCGGAGGCGGTGCGCTCGGGGAACGAGCGGTGGCGCCCCCACGGCCTGTACAACCTCGCCGGCCTCGAGTGCCACGGGGGGAACTTCGTCCGAGCGGACCAACTCCTCGACGAGGCGATCGCGGCAGCCAGGGACGCCGAGGACACGCACGTCGAGGGATGGATCTCGCACATGCGCGCGCTGACGGCGACGTGGCTCGGCCGGGCCGACGAGGCTCGCGCGATCGTGGATCGGATCTTGGAGTGGGCGGAGCGCCGCGGGGAGCGCCCAGCCATCGTCCGCGCGCAGGCGTTGCTCGGCCTGCTGGCGCTCTCCGAGGGTCGGGCGGACGCCGCGGTCCGTGAGCTCGTCGAGAGCACCCGGAGGCTGGAGGAGATGGGTATCCGCCACCCGGCCGCGATCCCGGCGGTGCCCGACGCGGTCGAGGCTCTCGCCGCCGCCGGCGACCTGGCCTCGGCGGGGGCGATGCTCGAGCGCCTCGAGGCCGACGCGCGGCTCATGGAGAGCCGGTGGGTGGACGCGGTGACGGAGCGGGCCCGCGGCATGCTCGCGCTCGGTCGCGGCCGGTCGGACCTGGCGGCCGATATGGAGGCTCGGGCCGCCGGCGCGTTCGACGAGCTCGGCTTCGCCGCGGACGCGGCCCGCGCCGTGCTCGGACGCGGCCGGGCGCTCCTGCGGGATGGCCAGCGCTCGCAGGCGGCCGAGGTCCTCGCGGACGCACGCGACCGGTTCGCGAAGATGGGGGCACGGCTCTGGGAGGCACGCGCGATCGAGGAGCTCGAGCGGGTCGCGCCCGGCCGAGCGGCGGGGGAGCTCACCCCCACCGAGGCCAGGGTCGCCCAGCTGATCGCCGAGGGGATGCGCAACAAGGAGATCGGCGCGGCCCTGTTCATCAGCGTCGCCACGGTCGAGGCCCACCTCACGCGCATCTACCGGAAGCTCGGCATCCGGTCACGCACCGAGCTCGCCCGCCTCGTCGTCGACGGCGAGCTGGACCTGGCCGCGCCCGCCGAGGGTGCTCCGCCCGAGCCCTCGTAGGGCCCGACGGGGCCCTTGTAGGGGAATCCCGCTCGTCCCCGTGGCCCGCTCCCTCTAGGTTCGAGCGTGTCCGATCGAGGGGAGGGAGCGATGCACAACCCGGTCGCCACGCTCATCGCCGCGGAGTACATGCTGGATCGTCGCCACGTCAAGGCCCGGCGCTCGCGGCTCCGGAAGGGTCGGGTCGAGGACGCGACGCGAGCGCGCGCCGTGGAGGCGAGCGCCATCGACCGGGGTCTGGGCACGGTGCACCCCGCTCGCAGGGCCGCCGAAGCCTGAGCTCGGGTCGCGGGACCCGCGAGGCTAGGGATCCACGAGCAGCTCCGCGCGCAGGTCTTCGGGCACGAGGTCCGCGAGGGTCCACGCCGTCCACAGGTCCCGCGTGAGCCGGTCGGGGTCCGAGTGGACGCCGAGCCGGGCGAAGTACTCGCAGATCCTGCGGACGTCGCGCTCGAGCAGGTGCTCCGCGTGCCGGTTCTTGCGCGGGTCCACCGCCTGGGGTAGGTCGATGACGGTAACCCGCCCCTCCCACACCAGCACGTTGAACGGCGACAGGTCCCCGTGGATCACGTTGCCGTAGAGGAACCGCTCGACCTGCGACACCAGCTGGTCGAACAGATCCTGGGCCTCGCTCGGGTCGGGGCGGTACCGGTGGAGCTGCGGCGCCGCCGCATCCTCGTCGCCGACGTAGGACATCAAGATGGCGTCGCCCGTCCAGGCGATCGGCTCGGGCACCGCCGCCCCGGCCGCCGAGAGGGCCCGCAGCGTCTCCCACTCGCGGTGGACCCAGATCCCCCCCTGGACCTCGCGGCCGAACCTCGTCTTCTTCGCGAGCGCCGCGCGGATGCGGCGCTCCTTGATCCACTCGCCGTCGCGGTAGATCGACTCGTCGCGGAAGTCCCGCCGGTCGAGTGGGTGGAATACCTTCAGCGCGACCAGGTCGCGGCCGATGGTCGAGCGGTTCCCCCGGCACAGGTGGACCGAGGCCTCCTTCCCGCTCTTGATCGGGCGCAGGACCCTCGTGACGAGCCCCTCGTCGAGGAAGTGCTCGATGGTGGATGCGTTCGTGTCGTCGTGCAACGTCGTGTCCTTCCGTGTCGATGGACGACCGTGGCGTGATCCGTGCAGACAGGCGCAGTCATGTGTGCCTCCTTCGGGTGGTCCCGGAAGGCCCGGGAAAAGGAAACGCCGCCCTCTCGGGCGGCTCAGCGGCGACGACGGACTAGGGTCGCGCTAGGGGCGCTCCGAGGGATGCGGCGTGACGACGGAGACTTCGGCCATCGTGCATCCCTCCTTCCGCGCTCGGTCGTGCGTGCGGAGCAGTGTACCCGTTCTCACGCCGGCAGCGCGAGCACCTCGCGCGCCGAGAGCTTGCGCGTGGTGGGGGAGAGCCGGAGCCCCGCCATCCGTACGTTCCCGGGGACCCAGACGCCGTCCTCGAGGACCTCGACGCGGATCGCGCCGTCCTCCGCGAGAGAGATGCGCAGCGTCTTGCCCTTCTTCGTCCGGTAGACCTCGGACCTCACCCATACACCTTACGTCATCTCCGGTATCTCCCGCTCGGCGGCCGTGTCGGACCCCCCTGCTACGGTCGCCCGGTGGGCAAGGTGCGGACGCTCCTCGCGTGCACCTCGTGCGGGCAACAGCTCGCCCAGTGGGCGGGCCGGTGTCCCGGGTGCGGCGCCTGGGGGACGATCCAGGAGCGCTCCGGCGGCACGGGCGCCTCGAAGGTCGCCCTCCAGACGCTCGAGCACGACGGCGGGGTCGAGCGGCGGGTTCCCACGGGGTTCGCCGGGATCGACCGCGTCCTCGGGGGCGGGCTCGTCCCGGCGTCCGTCACCCTCCTGGCCGGCGAGCCCGGCATCGGCAAGTCGACCCTTCTCCTCCAGTTGGTGGCGAACCTGTCGGCTGCCGGGCTCTCCTGCCTGCTGGCCTCGGGCGAGGAGTCGCGTGCCCAGGTGGCGGCGCGGGCCCGCCGGCTCGGCGTGGCCGGGGACGCCGTGGCCTTCATCTCCGGTCGGGAGCTTGGGACGGTCGTGGACGCCGCGGGCTCGTCGGAGCCGTTCCTGCTCGCCGTGGACTCGATCCAGGCCTTGCGGGACCCCGACGCCGGTCAGGTGCCGGGCGGGCCGGCGCAGGTGCGCTCGTGCACGGACGCGCTCGTGGGGCTCGCCAAGGCCAAGGGGATCGCGGTCCTGCTCACGGGCCACGTGACGAAGGACGGGGACCTGGCCGGGCCTCGGACGCTCGAGCACGCCGTGGACGTCGTGCTCACGTTCGACGGGGATCCGCGCTCCGGGCTGCGGATGCTGACGGGCGGGAAGAACCGGTTCGGGGCCGAGGGCGAGGTCGCCTGGTTCGAGATGACCGGCGCCGGCCTCGCCGAGATCGACCCGACCGGCCTCCTGCTCTCGGGCGACGGCGAGCCCGGGGCCGCGACCGCGTTGCCCCAGGCGGGGCGTCGCGCGCTGGCGGTCGAGATCCAGGCGCTCGTGGCCCCGACCGACGGCCCCGCTCGCCGGCAGGTGACGGGGCTCGACGGTCGAAGGTTCCAGCTGGTCGCGGCCGTCCTGGATCGTGCCGGGATCCGTCTGGGTCGATCGGACCTTTTCGGAGCGTCCTGCGGAGGTGTCCGGGTGGACGATCCCGCCTGCGATCTCGCCGTCGCCGCCGCGCTCGCATCGGCCGCGACGGGGGTCCCGACGCCCTCATGGACGGCGTTCGTGGGGGAGGTGGGGCTGACCGGCCTCGTCCGGTCGGCGCCGGGCATGGGACAGCGGCTGGCGGCGGCTCGGGCCGCGGGGATCCGGAGCGTGTACGGGCCTTCCGGGGGAGACGCATCGGGGCTTCGGATCCGGCCCGTCCGGCACGTCCGTGACGCCCTGACCTGGGCATCTCGGGGAGGCGGGGACCGTCCGACCTAGGTCGCCAGACCCGCCACCGAGCCCCGAAATGGGCCTCTGACCTGGGGTTTCGGTTTGCGGGCTCACCGGGCGCCGTGTTATCCTGTCTAGCGGTTCAACTTCCGCCACCCGATGCATCCCGAGGGGGTCTCGTGTTCCGTAAGGGCGACACGGTCGTACATCCTGAGCACGGCGCCGCAGTGATCGAGGAGCTCTGTGAACGCGAGTTCCTGGGAGAGAAGCGGAAGTACTTCAAGCTGCGGGTCTCCTACGGAGATCTGACCCTGATGATCCCGGTGGAGAGCACGGAGGAGGTCGGGCTCCGCCAGGTCGTCAGCAAGAACGAGGTCAAGAAGGTCCTCAACGTCCTCCGCGAGGACGAATCCAAGATGGCCGCCAACTGGAGCCGCCGCTTCAAGAACAACATCGAGAAGCTCCGCTCCGGCGACATCTACCAGGTGGCCGAGGTCGTTCGGAACCTGTCGATCCGGGAGCGCGAGCGCGGCCTGTCGGCCGGCGAGAAGCGCATGATCCAGAAGGCCCGCCAGATCCTCGTCTCCGAGCTCACGTACGCGACCGGAGGCACCGAGGAGAAGGCCGAGGCGATGATCGACAAGGTGCTGGACGAATCGCACGGCGCTCGGGTGCTGCAGGGCGCCTGACCGCTCCGCCGGCACGACGCTCGGAGCCTCACGGCGCCCGATCCGCTCCGCCACCTGGGGCCGTCGCGCTCGCGGTCAAGTCCGGCCGCCGGCACGTCGAGGCATGTAGGAGACATGCCGGTTCCCGGGAGCGACCCGGGGGCGGGAGGGGAACCTTCCCAGCCCCAGCGCGGACGGGCTCGGCCGCCCGGCGGGCGGCTCGTCGAGTTCGTCCGGCTCATCTTCGTGCTGCTCTTCGCCGCGGCCGGCTACACGATCGCCACGCGGATCGGCAGCACCAGTCCCTCGCGGACACTG
>DAIUEM010000115.1:0-6833 GCA_036845105.1 Actinomycetota bacterium
TCCTCTCCTCTCGCACGCCTGGGCTAGCATCGTGGCATGGACCGACCGTCCCCCGCCGAGGTGCGGCGCGCCGCGAAGGCGCTCGCGCTCGGCGCGCTGCTCGGGACGGTCATGGCGTTGCTGTCGCGCCGGCGCTCCTGACCCGGGCTGGGCTCAGGCCACCGAGCCCGAGAGGAATCGACCGAGCGCGTCGGCGACGGCCTCAGTGAACCCGCGACGGAAGTCCTCGTCGCCGACCCCGAGCCCGTCCCCGGGGGTGGCGACGCCGGCCTCGATACGGACGGCGGGCATCCGCGTCTCGCGGAGCAGCGCGACCGCGAGTGGGCGGATCCCGGCGTCGGGCAGGCCGAGCCGAGTGAGCTCGGCCTGGATCAGCTCCGCGAGACGTCGGCCCCCGGGCGAGTGCGTCGTGGCCGTTCCCCAGTACGCGCAGGCCGCGCCGGCGTGCGCGTCCGTCAGGTGGAACGAGACGCAGACGACCGCCTCGACGGCGTTCGCGGTGTCGGCCCGGTCGGAGGCGCCGGGCGCCTCGTTCGCCCGCCGCAGCAGCACCGGGCTCGCCCCCCGAGACGCGAGCGTCGTCGCCAGGTCCACCGCGAGGGTCAGGGCGAGGTCGGCCCCGCGGGCCTCGACGAGCGTGGCCTGATCGAGCTCGGGGCTCGTGGCGTCGACCGCGATGGTCGCGCCCTCGAGGGAGGCCCCCATCGCCCGCACGGCCTCCTCCTCGCGGACCACCGCGAGGCCGGGCCCGCCCAGGATCGGACGCATGCGCTCGAGCGCGCGGACGGTGTCGAGGCCGACGATGCCGTCCACCTTGTCGCCGAGGTTGCGCTGGAACTCCATCACCGCGTCGGCTGTGTGGCGCCCGAGGATCCCGTCCTCCTTGCCCGCGTCGAACCCGAGCGCGTTCAGCATGCGCTGGAGCGCGCGGACGTCGTCGCCCCGGAAGGCGGGCGAACGAAGGTACAGGGTGCGATCGCCCAGCCGGTAGCCGGCCTCGACCAGCTGGTTCCACGTGTCGGCGCCGACGATGCCGTCGACCGGAAGCCGGCGGGCCTGCTGGAAGGACCGGACGGCCTCCTCCGTCGAAACGCCGAACTCGCCCTCGAGCTCGGCCGGGTCGACGCGGTGGCCGAGCTCGGTCAGCCGATGCTGGACGTCTCGGACCGCCTCGCCGCGGTCGCCGCTCCGGATGATGCGCACGCCCCGAGGTTGGCAGCGCGCCGCCCCCGACGGCAACCCGAAGGTCGCGTTACGCGAGGTGTGGGTCGATCTCGCGCAGGAGGGCGTCCTTGCCGCGGGCGCCGACCAGACGCGCGCGCTCCTCGCCCTTCACGAACAGCATGAGCGTCGGGATGCTCATGACGCCGTACCGGCGCGTCACGTCCGGGTTGTCGTCGATGTTCAGCTTCGCGATCTGGAGCTTCTCGGCCTTCTCGCGGCCGATCTCCTCGACGACGGGGGACACCATGTGGCACGGGACGCACCACTCCGCCCAGAAGTCCACGAGCACCGGGGTCTCGGAGCCCAGCACGCGCTCCTGGAAGTCCTGGTCCGTCACGTCACCGATCATCGCCATCGAGGTCTCCTCCGCTCCCGCCGACGGCACCCGCACGGGTCCGCCGTCGACCGCTCCGGCCGGGTCGCGCCCGGCATCCCGTCATCCCTCGCCGTGCTCCTCGAGGAAGCGCTCGGCGTCGATCGCAGCCTTGCAGCCCTGTCCGGCCGCCGTCACCGCCTGACGATAGATCCGGTCGGTGACGTCGCCGGCGGCGAAGACGCCCGGGACGTTCGTCGAGGTCCGCGGCTCCGCCACGACGATGTACCCGTTCTCGTCGAGTTCCAACGGTCCTGCGAGCAGCTCGGTGTTCGGCGTGTGACCGATGGCCATGAACACGCCGTCGGCCTCCAGCCTGGACGTCTCGCCGGTCTTCACGTTGCGCAGCGTGACGCCGGTCACGGCGTCCTCGCCGAGGATCTCCTCGACGATGCTGTCCCAGATCACGGACACCTTCTCGTTGCCGAGCGCACGTTCCTGCATGATCTTCGAGGCCCGGAACTCGTCGCGCCGGTGCACGATCGTGACCTTGCTCGCGAACCGGGTGAGGAACGTGGCCTCCTCCATCGCCGTGTCGCCACCACCGACCACCACCAGCTCGCGGTCGCGGAAGAAGAAGCCGTCGCACGTCGCGCAGGCCGAGACGCCGCGGCCGCGGAGCTTCTCCTCGCCGGGTACACCGAGCCACCGTGCGCTCGCGCCGGTCGAGACGATGAGCGTCCGCGCCCGCCACTCCTGGTCGCCCGACCACACGCCGAACGGGCGGCTGGACAGGTCCACGCGGGTCGCGCTCTGCGCGACGATCTCGGCGTCGAAGCGGGCCGCCTGTTTCTCCATGGCGTCCATGAGCTCGGGACCCATGATGCCGTCGGCGAAGCCCGGGTAGTTCTCGACCTCGGTCGTGAGCATGAGCTGGCCGCCCGCCTCGAGGCCCTTCAGGACGAGCGGCGCCAGGTTCGCCCGGGCCGCGTACAGGGCCGCCGTGTACCCGGCCGGCCCCGAGCCCAGGACCACCACCTTGCGTTCCTCGCTCATCGTTCGCCTTTCCACACGCGGGCGGAGGGGGCTGCCCTCCATGCAGGATAACCGCGCCCTATTCCCGATCCGGGAGCACGGAGGCGCGCGGCTTGCCGACCGCCGTCCGCGGCAGCGCCTCCACGACGATCAGCTCCCTCGGCGCCTTGTGGCGGGGCAGACGCGCGGCCGCGTACGCTCGGAGCTCCTCGAGCGTGGGAGGGTCGGCCGGGTCGGAGGGCACGACCCACGCGACGACCCTCTGCCCCCACTCGGGATCCAGGCGGCCCCGGACGAGGACCTCGGCGACCTCGGGGTGCGTGCCGAGGACCCCCTCGACCTCCTGAGGCCACACCTTCTCGCCACCCGTGTTGATCAGGTCGTCGACGCGCCCGATCACGTGAAGGCGTCCCTCGAGGTCGATCTCGCCCGCGTCGCCGGGGCGCCGCCAGCCGTCGGGCGTGAACGCGCGCGCGGTGCCCTCGGCGTCGAAGCGGTAGCCGAGCATCAGCATCGGGCCCGACAGCTCGATGCCGCCGCCGGCGTCGATCCGCATGCGGACGCCCGGCAGCGGACGGCCCTCGTAGATCACGCCGCCGCAGGACTCGGTGAGCCCGTAGGTCTCGACCAGGCGAGCGCCCGAGGCCTCGGCGCGTTCGCGGACACCGAGCGGCAGGTGAGCGCCGCCGACCAGGATCGCGCGGAACCTCGACAGGTCGACGCCGGCGTCGAGCAGCCGGACGAGCATCGTCGGCACGATCGAGGTGAACGCGACATCGCGCTCGGCGGCGACGGCGGGTGGGTCGAACTGCGGATGCACGGTCACGGGCGCCCCCAACAGCACCCCGCGGAGCAGCACGAGCAGCCCGCCCACGTGCGCGAGCGGCAGGCAGCACAGCCACCGGTCGTGCGGGGTGGCCTCGAGCGCGAGGGCCGACGCGGCCACCGCGGCGTCGATCGCCGCGCGACCGAACTGCACGAACTTGGGATCGCCCCCGGTGCCCGAGGTCGAGACGACGAGCGCGACGTCGGCCTCGGCCCGGATGCCCTGGGCGGGGCGCTCCCAGCCTTCGGGGGACAGGACCACCGTCGGGCGGGCCCGACGCAACAGCGCCTGGGCCTCGGCGCTCGGCAGGCGGTGGTCGACGGGGAGCAGCGCCGCGCCGGCGTCCCAGACCTCGCGCACGAGGTCGAGCCACTCGGGGCCGGGCGGCAGCGCCACGGCGACCACATCGCCGTGCTCGAGCGCCGCCCCATCCAGCCGCGTCACTGCGATAGGCTAGCCGACACCGTTCGAGTCCACGCTCTAGGAGTACGCGCTCATGGAACCGGTCCTGGATTGGACGTCCGCCGGCGAGTACGTCGACATCCGGTACGAGACCGCCGAGGGCATCGCGAAGATCACGATCGACCGGCCGGAGGTGCGCAACGCGTTCCGACCGCTCACGGTCCGCGAGATGTCCCGCGCGTTCGAGCACGCGCGCGATGACCCGAACATCGGCGTGGTGATCCTGACTGGGGAGGGGCCGCTCGCGTTCTGCTCGGGCGGTGACCAGCGGATCCGCGGCGACGACGGCTACGTCGAGGACGAGACCGGGATCGCGCGCCTGAACGTCCTCGACCTGCAGATCCAGATCCGGCGCCTCCCGAAGCCGGTCATCGCGATGGTCGCCGGTTACGCGATCGGCGGCGGCCACGTGCTGCACGTGTGCTGCGATCTCACGATCGCGGCCGACAACGCGAAGTTCGGGCAGACGGGACCGCGGGTCGGCTCGTTCGACGGCGGGTACGGCATCAACCTGCTCGCGCGTCAGGTGGGCGAGAAGCGCGCGAAAGAGATCTGGTACCTGTGCCGGCAGTACGACGCCGAGACCGCCCTCGCGTGGGGGCTCGTGAACGCCGTCGTCCCGCTCGAGCGCCTCGAGGCGGAGACCGTCGCGTGGTGCCGCGAGCTGATGCGGATGAGCCCGCTCGCGCTGCGGCTCCTGAAGGCGGGGTACAACGCCGGTGTCGACGGGCTCGCCGGCGTGCAGCACCTGGCCGGCGACGCGACGCTCCTGTACTACATGACGGACGAGGCGCAGGAGGGGCGCGACGCGTACGTCCAGAAGCGCGACCCGGACTTCTCGAGGTTCCCGAAGCGGCCGTGACCGCGCATGAGGTCCCGCCCGTGAGCCGGCTCACCGTGTGGTGGCACGGGTCCCGTCCGAGGACCCTCGGCGCGAGCGTCTCGCCCGTGCTGGTCGGGATCGCGGCCGCGGAGCGCGCGGTCGTGTGGCGCTCGGTCGCGGCGATCGTCGTGGCGGTCGCGCTCCAGGTGGGGGCGAACTTCGCGAACGACTACCACGACGGCACGCGCGGGGTCGACACCGAGCACCGTCTCGGGCCGCCGAGGCTCACCGCCTCGGGGATGGCGTCCCCTCGGTCCGTGCTGACCGCCGCGCTCGTCTGCATCGGGGTCGCCGGGGTCGCGGGGCTCGCCCTCGCGCTCGCGACGACCCTGTGGGTGATCCCGATCGGCGCGGCCGCGATGCTCGCGCTCTGGCTCTACAGCGGCGGGCCGAGACCGTACGCGGGCCTCGGTCTGGCCGAGCTCGCCGTGTTCGTGTTCTTCGGCGTGATGGCCACCGCCGGGACGGCGTACGTGAACGCCGAGACCGTGTCCGCTGCGGCCTGGTGGTCGAGCGTGCCCATGGGCCTGCTGATCGTCGCGATCCTCGAGGCGAACAACGTCCGCGACATCCCAACGGACGCGGCCGCGGGCAAGCGGACGCTCGCGGTGCGGCTGGGGGGCGGCTGGACGAGGCGGCTCTACCGGGCGCTCGTCGTCGGCTCCTACGTCGTGCTGGTGATCGGGGTCCTCGTCGGGATCGCCGACGAGGGTCTCGGCCTGCCGATGTGGTCGTTGCTCGCGCTCGCGTCGTGGCCGCTCGCGGTCCGGCCGATGGAGACGATCGGCTCGGCGGAGGGGCCGGAGCTGATCCCGGTCCTCGTCGCGACGTCGTGGCTCACGCTGACGTTCGGCGCGACGCTGGCGATCGGGCTCTGGATCGGAGGAGCGACGGCCGCGTGAAGGAACGGACCCCCGTGAGCGAGGCCGACACGGCCCTCGCCTGCATGCGGGCCTTCGTCGAGGGCCTCGTCGCGCACGGGCTCACGGACGCGTGCGTGTCGCCGGGGTCGCGTTCCACGCCGCTCGCGCTCGCGCTTCGCCGAGCACCCGGCGTCCGCGTGCACGTGCACCTGGACGAGCGCGCCGCGGCGTTCTTCGCGCTCGGGCTGGCGAAGGCGACCGGTCGGCCGACCGCCGTCGCGTGCACGAGCGGCACCGCGGTGGCCGAGTACCTGCCGGCCGTCGTCGAGGCCTCGATGGCGCGGGTGCCCCTGCTCGCGCTCACCGCCGATCGACCGCCGGAGCTGCACGGCGTGGGGGCGAACCAGACGATCGACCAGGAGGGGATCTTCGGCGGGTCCGTGCGCTCCACGATCCAGGCTGACGTGCCCGGCGACCGCCCGGAGGCCGACTATTGGCACGGGTTGGCAGCGAAGGCCTGGTGGCGCGCGGTCCAGCACCCGCCCCGGCCCGTTCACGTGAACCTGCCGTTCCGTGAGCCGCTCGTGCCCTCGGGCGAGGCGGTAGCGTCCGAGGAGATCCAGGTCGCCCACGCCGACATGACGACCGTGTCGCCGCACATGACCCCGCCGCTCTCGACCCAGATGGCGGATCTCGTCGGGCGGCACGAGCGCGGTCTCGTGGTGGCGGGCTCGCTCCGGACGACGCCGTCGCAGGCCGTCGGGTTCGCGCGGGCGGCCGGGTGGCCGCTGCTGGGCGAGCCGACCTCGGGGCTGCGATCCCCCGGCGGGCTCTCCGCCCCGACGGTGCTGCTCGTGGACGACCGGTTCGTCTCATCGCACGCTCCCGACGTGCTCGTGCAGCTCGGCGCCGCGCCGACGTCGCGGGCCGGGCTCGCCCTCGCGGCTGTTGTGCCGCGGCTGGTCATCGTTGACCCGGACGACGTCGTCGCCGACCCGCACCGGCGCGCCGAGAGCCGGATCGTGGCCGGCGTCGACTCGTTCGCCGTGTCCGTATCGGCCCGGCTCGAGCCTCGAGCCGAGACGCCGTGGCTGCGGGCCTGGCTCGACGCCGACGCCCGTGCGCGAGAGGTCGTCGACGGCATGCTCGACGGCTGGAACGAGCCGTTCGAGGGTCGGGTCGCGCGCGACGTGGCAGCGGGAATGCCTCAGGGCGGGGTCCTGGTCG
>DAIUEM010000116.1:0-6824 GCA_036845105.1 Actinomycetota bacterium
GTCGGAGGGCGTGTACTCGGACTCGAACGACCACGGCGTCGACCTCACGATCGAATACCTGCGTCGCCCGGGACCGGCGCTCGTCTTCAGCAACCTCGTGGACTTCGACAGCAAGTACGGGCATCGCAACGACCCCGAGGGCTACGCGCGGGCGATCGAGGCGCTCGACGTCCGGATCCCGGAGCTGATCGGCGCCCTCGACGGCGGGGTCCTGCTGCTCACGGGCGACCACGGCTGCGACCCGACGACCGCGCCGACCGACCACTCGCGCGAGCGTGTGCCGCTGCTCGTGGCGGGGCTCGCCGGCGGCCCCTACGACGTCGGGGCACGGTCGACCTTCGCGGACGTCGGCGCGACCGCCGCGGAGCTCCTCGGCGTCGACTGGCCGCTCGTCGGCACCAGCTTCGCGCGGGAGATCGGGTTCGGGACCGAGCCGCGGGTCGAGGTCGAGGGTTGATTGGGCGATGCGAGGGCGCAACACTCAACCTCCGGTAGAGGTCTCGGTGGAGGCACCCGCGAACGGAGGAGGAGCGTGTCGATGAGCATGGTGGATCCGAGGGACCTGGTCGCCGCGAAGCGGGACGGACGCCCGCTCGCTCCCGGAGACATCAAGGGTTTCGTGCTCGGGTACGCCCGCGACGAGGTGCCCGACTACCTGGCGTCGGCGTTCCTCATGGCCTGTTACATCCGCGGCCTGGACGCTGGGGAGACGCTCGCGCTCACGCGGGCGATGGTCGCGTCGGGCCGGACGATCCCGCTCGCAGGGATCTCGCGGCCGAAGGTGGACAAACATTCGACCGGCGGGGTCGCCGACGGTGTGACCCTCGTGTTCGCACCACTCGCCGCATCGCTCGGCCTGGCCGTCGCGAAGCTGTCTGGTCGGGGGCTCGGGCACACGGGCGGGACGCTCGACAAGCTGGAGGCGATCCCGGGGCTCCGGACCGACCTGGACCCCGCGGCGTTCGAACGGCAGGTGGAGGAGGTCGGCTGCGCGGTCGCGGCACAGACCGCGGACCTCGTCCCCGCGGACGGGAAGCTCTACGCGCTCCGCGATGCCACGGCGACGGTCGGGTCGATCCCGCTCATCGCGTCGAGCGTGATGTCGAAGAAGCTCGCGATCGGCACCGACCTGGTCATCCTCGACGTCAAGGCCGGCAGCGGCGCGTTCATGAAGACCGTCGCGGACGCCCGCGAGCTGGCCGAGGCCTGCGCCGCCATCGCGCGCGACTGGGGCCGAGCGTGCCGGGTCGCCGTCACGGACATGTCGCAACCCCTCGGCAGCGCCGTCGGCAACGCGTTGGATGTGGTCGAGACCGTCGATGTGCTGCGCGGGAACGACCGCGGGCGGCTCCGCGAGGCGACCTTGGTGTTCGCGACCGAGGCGCAGGTCCGGCTCCTCGGGCTCGACGCGGCGGAGGCCACGACCCGGGCCGAGCGCGCGGTCGACGACGGTCGGGCGCTCGAGACCTTCCGGCGGATGGTCCAGGCGCAGGGCGGCGATCCGCGCGTGGTCGACGACCCCACGGGGGTGCTGCCGGCGGCGCCGATCGTGCGTCCGATCCTCGCGCCCTCGGACGGGTACCTCGCCGTCGTCGAGGCCGAGGCGATCGGCCGCGCGAGCGCCGACCTGGGCGCGGGGCGCAAGCGCAAGGGCGACCCCGTGGACCCGGCGGTCGGTATCGTGTTCCGGTCGAAGATCGGCGATCGGGTCGAGGCCGGGCAGGAGCTCGGCGCGGTGCACGCACGCGACGAGAGCCGTGCGGCCGCGTGCGTCGCTCGGGTCCTCGGAGCCCTCGAGTGGACCGACGCGCCCGTCGACCCCGTGCCGCTCGTCCACGGCTGGTTCGGGTAGGGCGTCGGGGGAGGAGGCGGGATGGAGAGCCTGAAGTTCGCCGCGTTCCTCGCGGTCGGCCTCGTGCCGAGCCTGTTCCTGCACGAGTACGCGCACGCGTTCGCCGCGGACCGTCTGGGGGACCCGAGCCCCAGGCGCTGGGGACGTCTCGGGCTCAACCCGCGTCCGCTCGTCGATCCGTTCGGGACGCTCATCCTGCCGGGTCTCGTGCTGATCCTCGTGGCGTCCGGCAACTTCTGCCTGCTGCCGATCTTCGCCTACGCGAAGCCGATGCCGTTCGACCCGTACCACCTCAAGGACCCGCGGCGGGGCCCCGTCATCGTGACGCTCGCCGGCCTCGGGGCGAACCTCGTGCTCGCCGTGGCGTCGGGCCTCGTGCTCCGCGCGGGCGTCGTCGGAGACCTGGGCGATCTCGTCTACGCGCTGTTCCTCGTCAACGTGTACATGTTCGTGTTCCAGCTGATGCCGGTGCCGGGCCTCGACGGCGCGAAGCTGCTCGCTCCGGTCCTGCCCGCGCGCGCCCGGCAGGTCTACACGAACCTCGACCAGTACCTCGTCCTGTTCATCCTCGTGATCTTCTTCCTCCTGTCGGGGCCGTTCCTCGCGATCGTGCGAGCGTTGGCGCAGGCGGTGACGAGGCTGATCGTCGGAAGCGAGATCATCTGCTGAGCGCTCCGGGGTGGCGCGGGGCGGCCGCGCTATCCTTGCCGCCATCGTGACCGTCGAAACCCCGACCCAGCGCAAGCAGCGCGTCCTCACGGGCTACCGGCCGACCGGGCCGATGCACGTCGGTCACTGGTTCGGCAACGTCGAGAACATGCTGCAGCTGCAGGGGGAGCACGAGTGCTTCTACTTCATCGCGGACTGGCACATGCTCACGACGCACTTCGACCGCACGGACGAGCTTCCCGGGTTCACCCGCGAGCTCGTGCTCGATCTGCTCGCCGCCGGGATCGACCCCGAGCGCGTCACGCTGTACCGCCAGTCCGACGTGAAGGAGGTCGCGGAGCTGACGCTCCTGCTCGGCATGATCACGCCGCTCGGCTGGCTCGAGCGCGTGCCGACGTACAAGGAGCGTCTCCGCGACAACGCCGAGCGCGACATCGCCAATTTCGGCCTGCTCGGCTACCCGGTGCTCCAGGCCGTCGACATCACGATCGTGAAGGGCGAGCTCGTCCCGGTCGGGGAGGACCAGGTGGCGCATCTCGAGCTCTCCCGCGAGATCGTGCGCCGGTTCAACCGGCTGTACGGCGACGTGCTCGTCGAGCCGCAGGCGCTGCTGTCCGAGACCCCGCTGATCCCCGGGACCGACGGCCGGAAGATGTCGAAGTCGCTCGACAACGTGCTGAACGTCCGCGACGACGAGGACCGGGTGCGGGCGACGATCCGGAGCTTCATCACCGACCCGCGGAAGATCCGCCGCGGTGACCCCGGGCGTCCCGAGATCTGCCCGATCTTCGCGCTCCATCGCCTGTTCTCTGAGGACATCCTGGAGTGGACCGAGGCGAACTGCCGCAGCGGCGCGCTCGGGTGCGTGGACTGCAAGACCAACCTCGCCGACCGGGTCGTCGAGTACTACCGCCCCTTCCGCGAGCGGCGCGAGGAGCTCGAGCACCGCCCCGGCCTGGCCGAGGAGGTCCTGGCGGCCGGCGCGGCGAAGGTCCGCCCGGTGGTCGAGGAGACGATGAAGGCCGTGCGGGACGCGATGCACCTGTCATGAGCGACGAGCGCCAAGACGCGGGATTCGTCGTCGAGCTCCCGGTGTTCTCCGGCCCGTTCCGGGCCCTGGCCAACCTGCTGCTCGACCAGAAGATCGACGTCTGCGACGTTCCCGTCGCGGCCGTGACCGAGCGTTTCCTCGAGCACTCGAAGGAGGCCGACGGCTGGACGCTCGAGGACGCCACGTGGTTCCTGGCCGTGTGCGCGATCCTGCTGGAGCTCAAGGTCGGCCGCCTGATGCCGCGGCACGAGACGATCGACGAGGAGGACCTGCTCGGCGTCTCGCCCGACCTCGCGTACGCGCGGAGCATCGAGCTCGCCGCGTTCCGTCGGGTCGCCGCGGACCTGGCGCGACGGATCGACCTGGAGGCGCGGCACGTCCCGCGGGACGTCGGCCCTCCGCCGGAGTTCGCGCACCTGTACCCCGACGTGATGGATCGGGTCCAGGCGGCGGACCTGGCGCGGCTCGCGGCCGCGCTGCTCCGGCCGCCGCCGCTGCTCGACCTGTCGCACGTGACGCCCGTCCGCTACACGATGGCCGAGGCCGTCGCCGCCGTGCAGGACCACCTCGAGCGGCTGCACGAGGCGCGCTTCCGCGAGCTCGTGGCCGACTGCGACGAGCGGATCCAGGTCGTCGTGCGCTTCCTCGCGCTCCTCGAGCTCTACCGCGAGGGCAAGGTCGACCTCACGCAGGCGGAGACCTTCGGGGAGATCCAGGTCCGATGGGAGGGGGGCGCATGAGGGAGCGCGACGAGCTGCTGCGGTACCTCGAGGCGCTCCTGTTCGTGAGCGACGAGCCGGTCGCCGGCGTCGTGCTCGCTCAGGCGCTCGAGGTCGAGCGCCGAGAGGCCGATGCGCTGTGCGAGGAGTTGGCCCGGGCGTACGAGGAGCGCGGCGCCGGGATCGTCCTGCGGAACGTGGCCGGCGGCTGGCGCCTCACCACCGCTCCCGAGACCGCCCCGGTCGTGGAGCGGTACGTGCTCACCTCGCGGCACACGCGGCTCACGAAGGCCGCGCTCGAGACCCTCGCGATCGTCGCATACAAGCAACCGGTCACCCGGCACCAGATCTCGTCGATCCGGGGGGTGAACTCCGACGGCGTGCTGCGTGCGCTCGTCGAGCGCGGGATCGTCGCCGAGGTCGGCCGCGAGGAGGGCCCGGGGCGACCGATGCTCTACGGGACGACCCCGGAGTTCCTCGAGCGGCTCGGGTTGCCGTCGCTGGCGTCGCTGCCGCCGCTCGCCCCGCTGCTCGGCGCGACCGAGGAGGGCGACGCGGCCGGGGCCGGGGCCGGCCCCGAGTAGCCGGCATGACGGAGGAGCGCCTCCAGCGCGCGCTCGCGCGGGCGGGTTTGGGCTCCCGCCGGGCCTGCGAGGAGCTGATCCGCTCCGGGCGGGTCGCCGTGAATGGGCGCGTCGCGACGCTCGGCGACCGCGTCGAGCCCGAGCGCGACGAGATCGCCGTCGACGGGCACCGGGTGAGCGTGGACCCCGGCCTGCGGTACCTCGCCCTGCACAAGCCCGCCGGCGTGACGACGACCATGCGCGACCCCCACGCCGCCTCGGACCTCCGCCGGTTCCTGCCGCCCGGACCGCGGGTGTTCCCGGTGGGCCGTCTGGACCGCGACACCGAGGGTCTCCTGCTCCTCACGAACGACGGCGAGCTCGCGAACCGACTGGCGCATCCACGCCACGGCGTCGAGAAGGAGTACCTCGCGGAGGTGGAGGGCAGCCCGACCGAGCGACAGCTGTCACGCTTGCGGCGCGGCGTGGAGCTCGAGGACGGCACGGCCGCGGCGATCTCGGCACGGTCGGTCGCGAGGTCGGGCGACCGGGGCGCGGTGAGACTCGTGATGGGGGAGGGACGCAAACGGGAGGTCCGTCGGATGCTCGACGCGGTGGGGCTCCCGGTACGGCGCCTGATCCGGGTGCGTGTCGGGCCCCTGCGGCTGGGCCGGCTGCGGGCGGGGGACGTCCGCGAGCTGGACCCGGGCGAGGTCCGAGCGCTGTACCGCGCCGCCGGCCTGTAGCGGAACGGTCGCGGACCGCGCGTCCCGCCCTGTAGCCTTGGCGCCGTGCCGAGCGGTGAAGAGCGTGTGCGCGCGGTCCGGGGGGCCATCTGCGTGGCGGAGGACTCCGCCGACGCGATCCTGTCGGCGACCGAGCGCCTCTTGTCGACGCTCCTGCAGCGCAACGATATCAAGCCGGACCAGATCGTGAGCGCGTTCTTCACGGCGACCGAGGACCTGGCGGCCGCGTTCCCGGCCGAGGCGGCCCGACGCATGGGTCTCGGGGCGGCGCCGCTGATGTGCGCGCGCGAGATCCCGGTCGCGGGCGCGATGCCGCGGGTGGTCCGCACCCTCGTGCACTTCCACACCGACCGCTCGCAGGCGGAGGTCGTCCCGGTCTACCTCGACGGCGCGGAGTCGCTGCGCGATGACCTCGGCTGAACGCATCGCGATCGTCGGGACGGGGCTGATCGGCACGTCCCTCGCGATGGCGGCCGTCCGGGCCGGCGACGCGGTCCGCGGCTTCGACGCCGACCCCGGCACGCTGGCGATCGCGGCCGAGCGCTCGGGTCTGACGCCCGCGGCGTCGGTCGCCGGATGCGTGGACGGCGCCACGATCGTGTTCGTCTGCACGCCGATCCCCTCCCTCGCCGGCCTCGTGACCGAGGTTCTCGCCGCGGCGCCCGAGGCCGTCGTCTCGGACGTCGGGAGCGTCAAGTCGCACGTGACCTCGAGCGTGGTCGCCGACGCCGACCCGGCGCACCTAGCTCGGTACGTCGGCGGACACCCGATGGGGGGCTCGGAGCGCTCTGGACCCGAGCGGGCCTCTCCCTCCGTCGTCGACGGCGTCGTGTGGGTGCTGTGCGCCACCGAGCTGACCGACCCCGCGGCGGTCGACCGTCTCGCGGCCTGGATCGAGCGGGTGGGCGCCAGCCCGGTCCGGATGGACCCCGAGCGCCACGACCGGCTCGTCGCCGTCGTCAGCCACCTGCCGCAGGTCGCGTCGACCGCGCTCATGGGCCTCGCGGCGACCGAGGAGGCCGGGGAGCCCGAGATCCTGCTGCTCGCCGCCGGCGGGTTCCGCGACCTCACGCGTCTCGCGGCTTCGAGCCCGCGCCTTTGGTCCGACATCCTGCTCTCGAACCGGGAGCAGATCTCGCGCGCGCTCGAGCTGTACGCGGATCGGTTGCTCGAGATCCGGGACATGGTCCGGGCCGGCGCCGCCGGGAAGGTGGAGGAGGCGTT
>DAIUEM010000117.1:0-6797 GCA_036845105.1 Actinomycetota bacterium
ACGCCGCGACGCTCCAGGCCGGGCAGTCGCTGTTCCTGTTCCTCACGTCGCTGTCGCTGATGTTCAGCCCGTTCGTCGCCGACCTGCACCACCGCGGCGAGCACGAGAAGCTCGACCAGCTCTACAAGTCGGTGACGCGCTGGGCGCTTGCGGCGACGCTGCCGATCCTGCTCGTGCTCCTCGTGATGCCCGACCAGGTCCTGCGGATCTTCGGGGCCGGGTTCGCCGAGGGCCAGGACGCGCTCCTGATCCTCGTCGCGGGGATGCTCGTCCCGGTCTGCGTCGGGACCGTCGGCTTCATCCTCATCATGGTCGGCCGCACCGGCTGGGACCTGCTCGTGTACGTGGGCGCGATCGTGCTGGACGTGACGCTCGCGCTCGCGCTCGCGCGGCCCGAGGTGCTCGGGATCCGCGGCGCCGCGATCGCGCAGGCCTGCACGCTGGCGGCCTCGGCGATCGCGCGGTTGCTGCTCGTGAAGCGGTTCGTCCGGATCTGGCCGTTCGAGCGCGCGTTCCTTCGCCTCGTGCCGGCGGCGCTCATCGGGGCGGCGGTCATGTTCGCCGTCCACGTCGTGCTCCCCGACGCGAAGTGGCTCGTGAACCTCGTGGTCTCGGCCGGCGTCGGGGCGCTCGCGTACGGCGTGTCGCTCCTCGCGTTCGGGCTCAAGCCGAAGGAGCGGGCCGCGGCGCTGAAGATCCTCGGGAAGGTGGTCGGCCGAGGGGGCCATGGATCGGCCACCTCCTGATGGCGCATGGGGTCCTGTACGAGCCCGCGGCCCTCGAGGGGTTCGTGGCGGAGGACCCGGAGAACGGCGAGCGCTGGGCCTCCCGACCGCGGGGGTCCCAGGACTCCTGGGACCTTCGTACCCGCCACGAGCATCGCGGTGTCTGCTATACCTTTAGCACTACACTCAACGTAGGAGGTGGGATCGTGGCCGGTCCGGCCTCGAGGAGAGGGTTCCTCGCTGGCGCGCTCGCCCTACCGGCGCTGTTCCTGGGTGCTCGGATGGTCTCCGCGGCGTCCCGCACCGTCCGGCTCTCGCGACCCGGTCCCGATGGACGCAGCACGACGCGGTGCGCGGCGTGTGGCGGGATCGATCACCGGATGCTCGACCGCGCCTGCCCGGCGGCGCCGGAGGTGATCTGAGCGATGCCGATCACCCGACGGCAGTTCCTGGCCGGGGCGGGCGCGACGGCCGGCGTCGCCGTCGCCGCCAGCGCGACGGTCCTGGCGGACGACGTGGGTCAGGAGCCCGGACGCTCGCTCCTCGTCGACAAGGTCGTCCGCACGACGTGCTCGCCGAACTGCACCGGCTCGTGCGGCCAGCTCGCGTTCGTGCGCGACGGCAGGATCGTGAAGATCCAGCAGGCCGCCGACTACCCCGACGCGGTGTACTCGCCGCGCGGCTGCATGAAGGGCCTGTCCTACCACCTCCAGGTCTACGGGCCGGACCGGATCACGACCCCGCTGATCCGCACGGGGGAGCGGGGCTCGGGCGAGTTCCGCGAGGCGACATGGGAGGAGGCGCTCGACCACGTCGCCTCCGAGATGAAGCGGATCGGCGAGACCTACGGGTACGACTCGATCCACGTGTTCGGGCAGGTGCCGGGCTCCGGCTACATCCAGAAGGGGGCGAACTACCGCGCCTCGGCCGTCCTCGGGATGAGCCACGGGACGTCGTTCGACTACAACGGCGACCTGCCGATGGCGATGCCGATCACGTTCGGGGTGCAGAACGCCGAGCACGAGTCCAAGGACTGGGCCAACGCGAAGTTCCTGCTCGTCGTCGGCGCGAACCCGCTCGAGACGAGGATCCCCGACGCCCACTTCCTGTTCGACGCTGCGGCGAATGGCGCGCGACTCGTCGTGGTCGATCCGGTCTTCAGCGCGACGGCGTCGAAGGCGGACACGTGGATCCGGCTGAGGCCCGGGACCGACGCCGCCTTCGCGCTCGGCGTCGCGAACGTCATCCTGCGCGAGGGGCTGCACGACGAGGCCTTCCTCCGTACGTACACGGACGCGCCCCTGCTCGTGAACGAGAGCACGGGCAAACGTCTGCGCGAGGCCGACCTCCGACCCGGCGGCTCGACCGAGCGGTTCGTCGTCTGGGACGCGAGGACCGAGCGGCCGGTGACCGTGGGCATCGATCGGCTCGGCATGCCGGCGGGGGTCGAGGCCGCCCTCACCGGCTCGTACGAGGTCGGGCTCGCGGGCGGCGCCACCGTCGTCGCCCGCCCGGGCTGGGACCACGTCCGTGCCGAGATCGAGACCTGGACGCCCGAACGCGCCTCGGAGACCTGCGGCGCGTCCGCCGAGATCATCGAGCGGGTCGCCCTCGCGTACGCCACCGAGAAGCCGGGCGCCATCCTGATGGGCGGCGGCTCGAACCACTGGTACCACGGCGACCTCACGGGGCGCGCGTACGCGCTCCTCGCGGTGTTGACCGGCAACGTCGGCAGGAGCGGCGGCGGGTTCAGCGTGTACGTCGGGCAGTACAAGGTGCGGGTGGTCGCGGCGCCCTGGAACAACGTGGGCGAGGTGAAGGCGCCGATCGTCTCGTCGATCTACTGGCTCACCGGGCCGACGGAGACGATGCACCCGTCCGTCCCCTATCCGAAGAACGGCTTCAAGGCGCTGTTCCTGACCTTCAGCAACTTCCTGCTGCAGTCCCCGAACACCAACCAGGCCTTCGAGCGGCTGGCCGAGATGGAGCTGGTCGTCGACGTCGACCATCAGATGACGGACACGGCCAGGTGGTCCGACGTGATCCTGCCCGCCACGACCTGGTACGAGAAGACCGATCTCACCGCCACCCCGCTCCATCCGTACCTCCAGCTCCAGCAGCCGGCCATCGAGCCCGTGGGCGAGAGCCGCTCCGAGCTGTGGATCTGGTCCGAGCTCGTCCGGCGGATCGACGAGGAGGGCTGGCGCGAGTGGTTCGAGGGCTGGACCGAGGAGAAGGCGATCGAGGCCATCCTGGCGGCGGGGGACGTCCCCGGCGGCCCGACCGAGGGCATCACGCTGGGGCAGCTCCGCGAGGGCCCCGTCCGGCTGAACGTGCCCGATCCCGACGTCGCGTTCAAGGCCCAGATCGAGGATCTCGTCCCGTTCCCGCCGGTGAGCCTGCCTGCGCCGATCGAGTCCACGGAGGTCTTCCTCCCCACCCGGCGGATCGAGCTCTACAAGGAGGAGGACCGCTTCCTCGAGCTCGGCGAACAGGTCGTCACGTTCAAGGACCCGCATGACGACGGCGTGCACGACCCGGCCGAGTACCCGCTCACGCTGCTGTCCCCGCACTCGAAGTGGCGGATCCACTCGACCTACTCGAACAACGCGTGGCTCGAGGAGATCCACGGCGGCAAGCCGCAGGTGCTGCTGCACCCGGACGACGCGGCCGCGCGCGGGATCGCCGACGGGGACCCGATCGTCGTCTTCAACACCCGCGGCTCCGTCACGGCGTGGGCGCACGTGCACGACTCGGCCGGGCCGGGGACCGCCACCCTGCCGGAGGGGTGGTGGTCCCGCTACTACCTCGACGGCAAGGGGGTGAACGAGCTCACGAGCTCGGCGATCAACCCGATCCACGAGGTCTGGTACGTGCCGAACATCTGGGCTCCGTCCACCGGGTGGAAGGACTGCCGCTGCCAGGTGCGCCGTGCCTGAGGACACGAAGATCTCACCGGTCGACGCGCTCCCCGAGGCCTCCCGCGAGTACGGCGCGATCGGCGAGGTGTCCGACGACCCGCGCTGGGGCATGGCCGTCGACACCGAGCGCTGCATCGGCTGCTGGTCGTGCGCGGTCATCTGCAAGTCCGAGAACGACGTGCCGCTCGGGATGTGGTGGAACCGCATCCTCACGAAGGGTGAGGAGCTCGACACGCCCGAGACGAGCGAGTTCGGCGGCCTGGACATGTCGTGGGTCCCGCTCGCGTGCCAGCACTGCGACGACCCGCCGTGCATGAAGGTGTGCCCGACCTCGGCGACGTTCGTCGACGCGGAGCACGGCTACCTCGTCGAGGTGAACCAGGACGACTGCATCGGGTGCCGGTACTGCATGGCCGCCTGCCCCTACGGCGTCCGGGTGTTCAACTGGGGTGAGCCCGAGTACGCCGTCGACGGGTTCGACCTGGGCATGGTCGAGGGCCGCCCGATCGGCTCGGTCGAGAAGTGCACGATGTGCATCCACCGGCTCGAGGAGGGCCAGGTCCCCTCCTGCGTGTGGTCGTGTCCGGCGCAGGCCCGGATCTTCGGCGACCTGAACGACTCCGACGGCGAGCTGGTCCGAACGATCGAGGACCGCGGCGCGACGCAGCTTCTCGAGGAGAAGGGCACGAAGCCGAAGGTCTACTACCTCGAGGAGCGGAGGAGGCGGTCCCTGTGAGCGCCATCGCGACCGAAACGCGGTCCGCCGAGCGCCGCTCGTGGGGCTCGGCCTGGTACGGCCTGCTCGCCGGCGGCATGGTCGTCGGGCTCGGGTGCTTCGTCTACCAGTGGGTCAACGGCCTGGCTGTGACGGGCCTGTCGAACACGATCAGCTGGGGGATGTACATCATCACGTTCATGTTCCTCGTCGGCATCTCGGCCGGCGGGCTCATCGTCGCGGCCGGTGCCGAGCTGGTCGGCAGCGAGCGGTTCTCGTCGCTCCAGCGTCTCGCGGTCCTGCTCTCGGGAGCCGCGATCCTGGCGGCGGCGATCTCGATCATGCCGGACCTCGGCCGCCCGCAGATGGTGTGGCGGATGCTCCGGCAGCCGCACTGGACCTCGCCGCTGATCTGGGACGTGATCATCATCGGCGTCTACCTGACGATCGCGGCGATCGACCTCTACATCCTGACCCGCCCGAACCCGAGGCCCGGGGCGCTGAGGACGATGGCGTTCTTCGCGCTGCCGGCCGCCGTCCTCGTGCACTCGATCACCGCGTGGATCTTCGGGCTGCTCGTGGCGCGACCCTTCTGGAACACCGCGCTGATGGCGCCGATGTTCGTCTCCTCGGCGCTCGTGTCCGGGCTCGGCCTGCTGATCGTCACCGCGCACGTGGTCGACCGCACGACGGAGTGGGAGCCCGACCGGAACGTGTTCGACGACCTCGGCAGGCTCATGGTGTGGTTCATCGCGGTCGACGGGTTCCTCCTGTTCGCCGAGATCCTCACCACGTACGCCTCGCGCGTCCCGGACCACCTGAAGCAGCTCAACGTGCTGCTGACCGGCAGGCTCGCGCCCGTGTTCTGGGCCGAGGTCGTGATCGGCGTCGTGGTCCCGTTCGCGATCTGCGCGAGCCGGCTGCGGAAGCGCCGCGGCTGGGTCGTCGCGGCGGGGGCGCTCGCGATGGTCGGCGTGTTCGCCAAGCGCATCAACATCGTCATGACCTCGATGTTCATGCCGCTCGTCGGGCTCGAGCCGGGCATCCCGGGCGGCCGCCCCGGCCAGGAGTTCGCCCCGGACCCGATCTACATCCCGACCTGGGTCGAGGCCGGGATCCTGCTCGGGCTGGCGTGCTTCATCGGCCTGGTGGTCACGCTCGGCGTGCGGTACCTGGTCGTCCCGGAGCGTCGCTCGACGGTCTGATCCCCGAGGCCCGCGGAGGTCCGTGGCGCGGGGGGACCATCGACCACTCGCCGAGTGCGAGCCCTGCCTAGCATGGCGGCAGTCGGCCAGGAGGCGCCGCGTGAGCCTGACGTCCTTCCTGTACCGGATCGGCCGTGGCGCGGTTCGCCGTCGGTGGACCGTCATCGTCGTCTGGATCGTCCTCGCCGTCGGCCTGGTCGTCGCCGGGCGGCTCATCGGGACCGCGTTCATCGACGACTTCCGCATCCCCGGCGCCGAGGCCCAGGCGGCGACGGACCGGCTCGAGAAGGACTTCCCGGAGCGGGCCGGGGTCACCGCGACGGTGGTGTTCCGGGCTCGGGAGGGGACGCTCGCGGATCCCGCGCGGTTGGCGCCGGTCCGCCAGACCCTCCTTTCGATCGCGCTTCAGCCGCACGTCGTCGGGATCGACGATCCCACGGAGGAGGGTGGGCAGGCGGGCGTGTCGGCCGATCGCACGGTCGCGTTCACCACCGTGTACTACGAGGGCGGGATCTCGGAGCTCGGGCGGGCGACCGCGGACCGGCTGACCGAGGCCGTCGCGCCGGCGCGCGAGGCGGGACTGCAGGTCGAGACCGGCGGGCCGCTCGTCGAGTACACGCACCTGCCCGAGACCCGGGCCTCCGAGGTCGTCGGGGTCGTCGCCGCGATCGTCGTGCTGTTCGTGGCATTTGGCTCGGTCGTGGCGATGGGTCTGCCGATCATGACGGCGCTCATCGGCCTCGGGGCCTCGCTGGCGATCGTCGGCCTGCTGTCGCACCTCGGTGACGTCCCGACGCTCACGCCCACGCTCGCGACGATGCTCGGCCTCGGTGTGGGGATCGACTACGCCCTGTTCATCGTGACCCGCTACCGCGAGGGGCTATCGCGCGGGCTCGGCGTCGAGGAGGCCGTCGGCAGGGCGATCGCGACGTCCGGGCAGGCGGTCCTGTTCGCCGGGTTCACCGTCATGGTGGCGATCTGGGGCCTGTGGGTGTCGGGGGTTCCGTTCATCGGGCTCGTCGGCACGGTGTCCTCGCTGGCGGTGGCCGTCGCGGTGCTCGCCGCGCTCACGCTGCTGCCCGCATCGCTCGGCGTGATGGGGACGCGGATCGACGCGCTCGGCCTCGGATGGCTCCGGCGCCGGTCGGGTGTCAACCGCGAGGGGATGTGGGCACGGTGGGCGCGCACGGTGGCCCGTCACCCGTGGCGCTCGCTCGTGGCGGGCCTGGCC
>DAIUEM010000118.1:0-6796 GCA_036845105.1 Actinomycetota bacterium
GCAGGCGTTTGGCCTGTCGGCGCCGGCCGATCGTCCCCTCCTCGTCGGGCCTGCCGAACAGCTCCTTCAGCCCGTACTTCGCGAACACCGCGGCGATCTTCGAACCGCGGGCCATGAGACGTGGCTGGGTCTCCTCCTCGACCGCCGAGCTCCGGATGACGGTGACCGAGCGCGGGTCGCGGACGGCGGCGTGGCCGTCCTGGCCGGCCGTGTTCACGATGATCACGGTGCAGCGAGCGTTGTGGCTGATCCGGTTCGGGACGTTGCCGAGCAGGAACTCCTTGCGGCCGGCCATCCCGGCGTTGCCGACCACCAGCACGTCGATCGCGTGGTCCTCGGCCGCGTGCACGATGGCCATCGCGGGGTCGTCGTCGATCACGACGTGCGCCCGGCCGCGTTCACCGGCCAGGCGTACGGCGTCGGCCTGGAGCTCGTCGGCGGCCGTGCGCGCGCGGGTGGCCTCGGCGGCGCCGAACTCCGTGTCGGCGCGGCTCGTCGGCACGACCACCTGCACGAGGTGCAGCTCCGAGCCGTAGCGCTCGGCGAACGAGACCGCCCAGTCCACCGCTCGGGCAGCCGTCGGCGAGCCATCGGTGGCCACCATGACGCGCCCGACGCCGTTCGTCCCGATCTCCATGTCGTTCGCCATGCGCTCGCAGTGTGCGGGAGTGTTGACCGAACGGCAATGGGGAGTGCACGACGGCGGTCTCGGGTGCCACCACCACGGGAGCCAAGCCGCCCGTTCGCTACACTCGCTGGCGCGCCGGGGTAGCTCAGTCGGCAGAGCAGCGGTTTCGTAAACCGCAGGTCAGGGGTTCGAGTCCCCTCCCCGGCTCCACGCCGGCTGTCATCGGCTCCATCGACGCCTCCCTCAGCCCATGGCGTACACGCGCCAGTCGGGATCCAGCGTCATCAGGTAGCGCAGCTCTCGGCCCGCGCCGCTAGGCGTCTGGCCGCCGCGGAGCAGGACGAAGCGGGCACCGTCCTGTCCGTGTGCGGCGAGCCAGGTGAACCCCGGATCCGCGTCCAGCGGCAGACCTTCGCACCGCGATGCGAACGCGATTTGGGCGAAGTTGTCGGAGCTCACGAGCGCGCACGCGTCTCCCCGGACCACGGTCCGCAGGTCCCGACCGACCTGTGCGGTGGTGCTCCGGTTCCCGCCGACGGCCGCCTCGAGGCGGTCCGCGACGCGCACGTTCCACCCGACCCACAGGACGGCGGCGGCGACGAGGACCGGAGCCAACGAACGTCTCCTGCTCCAGACGGTGCCGAGACCGATCGCAGAGGGGATCACGAGCAGGGCATAGGCCGGCAGCAGGAAGCGCGGTGCCGCTCCGGACACCGCGAACAGGTACAGCGTCGCGAGCGCCAGCCCGGCGGCGATCGCGGCTCGTGCCGCGACCCGACGCATGCCGCTCGCGGGCGCGACGGCGGCGATCGTGCACACCACGCCGAGCGCGAGCCACCAGACGACTCCCGTGACGGCGGGCGACGGCTGCGCGACAGTGCCGGTCGTCGGCCCATCCGTCATGTCGAGATGCCGGACGACGTTCTCCCACACCCCTATCCGCACGTGCGCGACCTCGGTCGCGGCGGCGATCGCGCGGATCGGTCCGCCGAACCGCACCGACATCTCGGCGACCCACGGGAGTATCCCGAGGAGACACCCCCCGACCATGGACGCGGCCGCACGCCGATCCCCGCGTCGGCCGAGGATCACCGCGATCACGATGGTCGCCACCACCGCGTCGAGCGGACGAACGAGCGCAGCGGCGGCGAGGAACCCCGCCGCGAGGAGCGACCGACCCGTCGTGGAAGGACGGAGCGCCGTCCCGAGCGCGGCCGTGACGAGCAGCGCGGACCACAGGTTCGGCATCACCTCCCCTCCGTAGAACAGGCCGACCCACGTCGTGGCGAACAGGGCCGCGGCGAGAGCGGCGGTCGCCCTCAGGAGAGGGACCCAACATGCGTAGGCGATGACCAACATCGCTGAGGAGGCGATCGAGAGGTAGATGCGGATCGCGCCGAGGCCGGCCCCGGCGAACGACAGCGGAGCGACGAGGAGCACGATGCCGCGGGCCCGGGACGCGGTGAAGCGGAGCGCAGCGACCTCGGGGTCAACCTGCGACAGGTATAGCGCTTCGTCCCACGACGCCGCCCGATGGAAGGAGAACAACGTCAGCTGGGCGACGAGGAAGAAGGCACCCGCGATGACGAGCAGGGCGTACGGGTTCCGGATCGCGCCGTTGGTCCGCGTCGTTGCAGCATATGCCATGCCATCCCGGAGCCGGCGACGATGACCGGTTCGGTCACGCCACGGAGCGAGCCGCGCGGACGCTCCGACCGGGCTTGCTAGAATCCGCGCCGATGCGTCGCCGACCCCTTGCCGCGAAGACCTTCGTGCTCGCCGCGACCGTGGCGTCCGCGGTTGTCGCGGGCGCACCGAGCGCCGTCGCGCAGGTCATCGTTAGCCCGAACGCCGAGCCCGAGCGGAACGACGGAGGGTGGATCTACTGGATCGCGATCGCGCTCGTCGCGCTCGGCGTGATCGTGGCCGCCGGCATCGTCCTGCGCTACATGCGCTACGCGCCTCGCTTCCAGCGCGAGGAGGGCGGAGCCAGGACCGTCAAGGCACCCCGGATCCAGCCCGGTCGCGAGGCGCCGCGCCGCCCGGTCAACATCACCGGGGCCCCGGTCGTCGTGCCCGCCCCGGCAGCCGCCGTCGCCGCCCTGTCGGCCGCCCCCGCGCCTGCCCCGGCCGCAGCCGCACCGGCGGCACCGGCCGCAGTGGCGGCACCGGCCGCGGCACCGGCTCCCGCCGCTTCCGCGCCCGCCCCAGCTCCGACAGCACCCGCAGGCGACGGGGGAACCGGCGGAGCGGCGCAGGAAGGCGCCGCGGGTGCGGCGAGCCCGGCCGCTCCCGAAGCCTCTGCCCCGGCGCCGAGCGGCGAGCGCAAGGAGGTCGCGCTGGACCAGGAGACGTTCGATCGCGTCCTCGCCGAGCTCCTCGAGAAGGGCACCGCTCGTCGCGTCGCCGAGGGCCAGGCCCGGCGCGCCGCCATGATCGCGGCCAGGAAGAAGGCGGGGGCCTAGCGCCCGCCATCCATGGGGGCCGCTCGGGTCGACTGGTCGATGGGATCGCGGGCCGCGGCCCTCGTCGACTGGCAGACCGCCCGCGACACCGGCCGGCGCGTCGGCGGAACCGGACCGCACACGACGCCGGCCGACCGAGCTCGCCTGCGGGAGGACCTCGCCGAGCTCGTCCCGCGCGCCGAGTCCCTCGTCACCGACCTCACGTCCCTACGCGCCGGGGGCTACCGCTCGCGCCCATGGGTTATGTCGCGCGGGGAGTGGGTCGGCGCGAACCTCGAGGGGCTCCAACGCCTGCTCGAGCCGCTCGCTAGCCGCCTCGTTCCCGAGGGCTCGACGCGGTCGCCGATCCGGCGGAAGACCTTCGGCGTGCAGATCGGGGGGCTCCTCGGCTACGTATCGAAGAAGGTGCTCGGGCAGTACGACGCGTTCCTGCCGCCCGACGACGAGGGCCTGATCTACTTCGTCGGCCCGAACGTGGTCGAGGCCGAGCTACGGTTCGCGCTCGAGCCCCGGGACTTCCGCCTGTGGATCGCCCTGCACGAGACGACCCACCGGCTCCAGTTCGGGGCCACGCCGTGGCTCCGATCGTTCCTGAAGGGGCGCATCGACGAGTACCTGTCGACGGTCCAGGTCGACTCGCGCCAGCTGGCCGAGCAGCTCCGGCGCGCGGTCGAGGAGATCCGAAGCGGCACCTCCCCGAGGGGTGTGAACGGCATCATGCTCCTGCTGACTCCGGAGCAGCGCGAGCTCTTCAAACGGATGCAGGCGACGATGTCGCTGCTCGAGGGTCACGCGTCCTGGGTGATGAACGAGGTCGGAGCCAGGACGATCCGCGACCTCGCCCGTATGCGGCGGAGCCTGAAGCAGCGGCGGCAGACCGGCGGGATGGAGAAGGGTCTCCAGCGGGCGATCGGCTTCGACCAGAAGGTGCGGCAGTACGACGCGGGCGAGGCCTTCGTCCGCGGCGTCGTCGACCGGGTCGGCGTCGAGGGACTCAACCGCGTCTGGGAGCGCGACGCGCACCTGCCCTCGATCGACGAGATCGCCGCGCCCGAGCGTTGGATCGCGAGGGTCGCGGGGGCCTGATGGCTCGCCCGCCCGCCGTCGCCCGCGTGCTCGAGCGGGTCACGGCGACCGTCCGAGAGCACGAGCTGGTGCTCCCCGGCCAGGCGGTGCTCGTCGGGGTCTCGGGCGGTCCGGACTCGGTGTGCCTGCTCCACGCCCTCCACGCGCTCCGGCGGCTGCTGAAAGTGCGCCTGGAGGTCGTGCACCTCGACCACGGCCTGCGTGAGGGCTCGACCGCGGACGCCGCGTACGTCCGCCGGCAGTGCGACCGGCTGAAGGTGCCGTTCCACCTCCGCGTGGCGGAGGGTCGGCCCGGCCGGGGAGAGTCGGTCGAGGCGTGGGCCAGGGCGCAGCGCCACCGGGCGTTCGACGAGGTCCGGCGCGAGAGCGGCGCCGGGCGCGTCGCGCTCGCCCACACGCTCGACGACCAGGCCGAGACCGTCCTGCTCGCCGTCCTCACCGGCCGGGGGCTCGACGCCGTGGGCGGCATGAAGCCGGTCGCCGGTCCGTTCGTCCGGCCGCTGCTCGAGGTCACGCGCGCCGAGGTCGAGGCGTGCTGCCGGGCGCTCCACCTTCGGCCGCGGACGGACCCGACGAACGCCGACCCGCGGTTCCTGCGCAACGCGCTCCGGCTGCGCGGGATCCCGGCGCTCGAGCGTGCCCTCGGGCGCCCGGTCCGCGAGCCGCTCGCGCAGACGGCCGCGCTGCTGCGCGACGACGCCGAGGAGCTCGCGCGTCGAGCGCTCGACGCCTTCGGAGACGTCGTCGAGGAGACCCCCGCCGGCGTCGACCTCCTTGCGGCGCGGCTGGTGACGTTCCCGCGCGCGGTCGCCTCGCGCGTCGTACGGCTGGCGCTCCTGCGCTGCAACGTGCTCGTCGCCCGCGAGGACGTGGACGCGGTCCTCGACCTCGCCGCGGGACGCCCCGGACGACGCCGCGACCTCTCCCAGGGATTGAAGGCCGAGCGCGGCCCGGAGTATGTTGAACTCTCTCGCACTTCCCCCGAGAGCCGGGTGTGAAGGGGGGCGAGATGGAAGGCCGGGGCGCGCTGTCTGAGCTCAGCGAAGTTTCGGTTCACCCGTCGGTCGCGGTGCTCGAGCCGAACATCGAGCGCGTGCTCATCACGGAGCAGGAGATCCAGCAGATGCTCCGGCAGCTCGGGGACCAGATCACCGAGGACTACGAGGACCGCGACCTGCTGCTCGTCGGCGTGCTGAAGGGCGCGTTCATGCTGATGGCCGACCTCTCTCGCTACATCCGGCTGCCGGTCGAGATGGACTTCATGGCCGTCGCGTCCTACGGGGCCGCGACGAAGACCTCCGGCGTCGTGCGCATCCTGAAGGACCTCGACCACGACCTCGAGGGGCGGGACGTCCTCCTCGTCGAGGACATCGTGGACTCGGGGCTGACGCTCAACTACCTGCTGAAGAACCTCCGCGGGCGCCGTCCGGCGAGCCTCGAGGTCTGCGCCCTCCTCAAGAAGACCGGGATCCAGCGGGTGGAGATCGACGTCCGCTACTGCGGCTTCGAGATCCCGCCGGACTTCGTGGTCGGCTACGGACTGGACTTCGCCGAGAAGTACCGCAACCTCCCGTACATCGGGACCCTGCGCCCCGAGGCCTACCGCGACGCCCGCTGACCTGCTGTCGCGTTCGAGGGCTGTGCTAGCATCGCCGAGGGCCCGGTGCGCGCTCGCGCACCTCGGGCCCTGAAGCATCCCCGCAGCCCGGAAGGCCGAAAGGAGTCTCGCTGGCCCCGCCCGAATCCCCCTTCCGCCGGCTCCTGCGTGGGCCGGCGCTGTACTTGCTCATCGTGCTCCTCGGCATCTGGCTGTTCGTCGCGCTCGGGAACCGCCAGCAGCCGGCCCAGGAGATCACGTTCAGCGAGTTCCAGGAGGCGCTCGACGCCGCCCAGGTCGACACGGCGACCTTCCTCGAGGGCGATCAGCGTATCGAGGGCGAGCTCGTCGACGGGACCCGGTACACGACCGGGTACCCGCTCGCGATCCAGGAGTCGCTGACGAAGGAGATGCTCGAGGGGGGCGTCGAGGTCGATGCCGACCCGCAGAACGGCTCCCCGTTCCTCGGGTTCCTCCTGCAGCTGATCCCCGTGATCCTGATCGTCGGGGCGTTCATCTGGATCATGAACCAGTCGCAGGGTGGCGGCGGGCGCGTGATGCAGTTCGGCAAGGCACGCGCGAAGCAGGTCACGAAGGATCAGCCGAAGACCACGTTCGCGGACGTCGCCGGGGTGGAGGAGGCGATCGAGGAGCTGCAGGAGGTCAAGGAGTACCTGCAGAACCCCGCGAAGTTCCAGGCGATGGGCGCGAAGATCCCGCGGGGCGTGCTGCTGTTCGGGCCTCCAGGGTCCGGCAAGACCCTGCTCGCCCGGGCTGTCGCCGGTGAGGCCGGCGTGCCCTTCTACTCGATCAGCGGCTCGGACTTCGTGGAGATGTTCGTCGGCGTCGGCGCGGCCCGGGTGCGGGACCTGTTCGAGCAGGCGAAGCAGAACGCGCCGGCGATCGTGTTCATCGACGAGATCGACGCTGTGGGTCGCCATCGTGGCGCCGGCCTCGGCGGCGGTCACGACGAGCGCGAGCAGACGCTCAACCAGCTCCTCGTCGAGATGGACGGGTTCG
>DAIUEM010000119.1:0-5450 GCA_036845105.1 Actinomycetota bacterium
CCCCGCCGCGCTTGTCGTAACCGGTCTTCCGATGCAAGACTCCAGCGGGGCAACGAGAAGGGGGCGAAGGTGCCGCGCTGGCGACTGCGGCTGGTGCCGCGTGACGAGAGCTTCTTCGAGTTGTTCGTCCGGCAGTCCGCCAACATCGAGGTGGCCGCCGACGCCCTTCTCGACCTGATCTCCGATTACCGGGACGTCGCGTCGAAGGCGGGCCGGCTCAGGCACCTCGAGCACGAGGGCGACGAGATCACGCACGAGGTGATGCGCCGCCTCAACACCGTGTTCGTCACGCCGCTCGACCAGGAGGACATCCACAGGATCACGACGACGCTCGACGACGTGCTCGACCACATGGAGGCGGCGGCCGACCTGTTCGTCCTCCACAAGATCGAGGCGCCGCTCCCGGAGATGAAGGCACAGGCCGACGTGCTCGTCCAGGCGACCCGCGTCGTCCGGCAGGCGTTCGAGACCCTCCCGAACTACAAGCAGCTCCAGCCCTTGTGGATCGAGGTGAACCGGCTGGAGAACGACGGCGACCGGGTCTATCGGCGCGCCGTGGCCGACATCTTCGGCGGCGATCACCGGGCGCTCGACGTCCTGAAATGGAAGGACATCATCGACGAGCTGGAGGCGGCCATCGACCGGCTGGAGGACGCGTCGGACGTTCTCGAGGCGATCGCGCTGAAGCACGCCTGATGCCGCTCTGGCTCGTGCTGATACTCGCGTACCTCTTCGAGTTCGCGAACGGGTGGACGGACGCCCCAAACTCGATCGCGACCGTCGTCTCCACGCGCGTCCTGCGCCCGTTCCACGCGGTGCTCATGGCAGGTGTGCTCAATCTGATCGGTGCGCTCACCGGCACGGCGGTCGCGAAGACGATCGCCGAGGGGATCGTGGATCCCGGATACGTGACCCTGACGACGATCGGGGCCGCCGTGCTCGCGGCGACTATCTGGGCCCTCGGCGCTCAGTACTACGGGCTACCGTCCAGCGAGTCCCACGCGATCATCGCGGCGCTCCTGGGTGCGGGGTTCGCGGCTGGAGGGCTCGATGCGCTCGAGAGCTCGGGCACGGCGAAGGCGCTGATCGGCCTTGTCACCTCGCCCGTGGGGGGGTTCCTCATCGGTCTGATCCTGATGGTGCTGATCTACCGCCTGTTCGTGAGGGTGCGTCGCTCGACCGTGAGCCGGTTCTTCGGCCGGGCGCAGGTCGGCTCGGCCGCGTTCATGGCCTTCAGTCACGGCACGAACGACGCGCAGAAGACGATGGGCATCATCGCGCTCGCGATCTACCTGGACCAGAGCAGCTCCGGCGGCGCGCCGCCGGAGCTGACGATCGACCTGTGGATCATCCTCAGCTGCAGCTTGGTGATCGGCGTCGGGACGATGGTCGGCGGCTGGCGGGTCGTCCGCACGCTCGGCCTCAGGATGACGAAGCTCGAACCCGTCCAGGGCTTCGCGGCCGAGACTGGCGCGGCTCTCGTCATCACGAGCGCCGCCAGGCTGGGGATCCCCGTGTCGACGACGCACGCGATCGGCTCGTCGATCATGGGGGTCGGGGCCACGAAGCGGTTCTCTGCGGTCCGCTGGGGGGTCGCGGGGCAAGTGGTCATGGCGTGGATCCTCACGTGGCCGTCGTGCATGCTGCTCGGCTACGTGCTCGATAAGGCGCTCTCGACCGTCTTCTGACCGATGCGGGAGTAGCCGAGCGGCCCTTGTTGCGGGAGGTGCGCGCCGATACCATCGGTTGCCTTCCCGATGAACGCCGCCATCCTTCCCGCCGCCCCCGAGTCCCGCTTCATCAACCGCGAGCTGTCGTGGCTCGAGTTCGACGGGCGGGTGCTCGCGCTCGCCGAGGACCCGGACCTCCCGTTGCTCGAGCGCGTGAAGTTCCTCGCGATCTTCTCGAGGAACCTCGATGAGTTCTTCCAGGTGCGGGTCTCGGGTCTGCGCGAGCAGGTCGCGGCCGGGGTCGTGACCTCGAAGACGCCCGACGGCCTGAGTCCGTCCGAGCAGCTCCGCGAGATCCGCCGACGCTGCGCCGAGCTGCTCGACCGCGCGGACTCGGCGGTCGAGGAGCTGCTGCCGCTGCTCGACAAGGCCGGGATCCGGATCGTGGGGCTCGAGGACGTCGACGACGAGGACGCGGGATTCCTGCGCGAGACGTTCCACCAGCACGTCTTCCCCGTCCTCACGCCGCTGTCGGTCGACCCCGCGCATCCCTTCCCGTACATCTCGAACCTGTCCCTGAACCTGGCCGCGATCGTCCGCGACCCACGGACCGGGCTGAACCGGTTCGCGCGGGTGAAGGTCCCGCCGCTGCTGCCGCGCTTCACCGCCCTGCCCGACGGCGAGCGCCTCGTCCCGGTCGAGCAGGTCATCGCCGCGCACCTTGACACACTGTTCCCGGGCATGGAGATCGTGTCCCGCCACGCGTTTCGCGTCACGCGCGACGCCGACGTCGAGGTCGAGGAGGACGAGGCCGAGGACCTCCTCGCCGCGATCGAGAGCGTCCTGTGGCGCCGCCGCCGAGCCGCGAGCCCCGTGCGCCTGGAGGTCGACCGCTCGATGACGCCCGAGATGCTCGACCTCCTCGTCCGCGAGCTCGACCTGGAGGAGGCGGACGTGTACGTGTCACGCGGCCTCCTGGACCTCGGGGGGCTGATGGCGTTGTCCGCGATGGACCGACCCGATCTCAGGGAGGAGCCGTGGACGCCGGTCACGCAGCCGCGGCTCACGGTGGAGGAGGGGGAGCCGGACCTGTTCGCGGTGCTCGGCGCGGGGGACGTGCTCGTCCACCACCCGTACGACTCGTTCGCGACCTCGGTCGAGGCCTTCCTCGAGCAGGCGGCGCTCGACCCGGACGTCCTCGCGATCAAGCAGACGCTGTACCGGACCTCGGCGCAGGAGAGCCCGATCATCTCGGCGCTCGTCCGCGCGGCCGAGGTCGGCAAGCAGGTCGTCGCGCTCGTCGAGCTCAAGGCGCGGTTCGACGAGCAGGCGAACATCACGTACGCGCGAGCGCTCGAGGAGGCGGGGGTCCACGTCGCCTACGGCGTCGTCGGGCTGAAGACCCACGCCAAGATCTCGCTCGTCGTCCGGCGCGAGAAGGACGGCGTCCGCCGATACGCGCACGTCGGGACCGGCAACTACAACCCGACGACGGCCAAGCTGTACGAGGACCTCGGCCTGCTGACGGCCGACCCGGAGATCGGCGCGGACGTCGCGGACCTGTTCAACCTGCTCACCGGGTACAGCCGCCAGCGCGAGTACCGGCACCTGCTCGTCGCGCCGCACGATCTTCGGCCCAAGCTCCTGAAGCTCATCCGTCGCGAGTCCCGCCCCCACGGCAAGATCGTCATGAAGATGAACAGCCTGGCCGACGCCGAGATGATCGACGCGCTGTACTCGGCATCGCAAGCCGGAGCCGACGTCGACCTGATCGTCCGGGGGATCTGCTGCTTGCGCCCGGGTGTCCCGGAGCTCTCGGAGCGGATCCGCGTGCGCTCGCTCGTCGGGCGCTACCTGGAGCACTCGCGCGTCTTCCGGTTCGGGCGCCGGCGCACCGGCTACGACCACTACTTCGGCTCGGCGGACCTGATGCCCAGGAACCTCGACCGGCGCGTCGAGGCCATCGTGCCGGTGCTCGACCCGGCGCTGAAGCGCCGTCTCGACCGCATGCTGAAGGCTGCGCTCGAGGACGACGTGCTCGCCTGGCGGCTCCGGCCCGACGGCACCTGGTCGAAGGTCCGGCAGCGCAAGGGGATGAGCTCGCAGGCCCTTCTGCAGGAGGACGCGCTCGAGCGCGCGAGCGTCGGCCGATGACCCTCGAACGCGAGACGAAGCTCCGGGCGCCGGCGACGTTCGCGCTCCCCGCGCTCTCCGACGTGCCGGGCCTCGTGCCGACGCCGGCCGAGCCGCGGCGCTACGCGACCGTGTACCTGGACACCGACGACCTGCGCCTCGCGCGGTGGGGGTGCAGCCTGCGGCATCGCGAGGGCGAGGGCTGGACGCTGAAGCTCCCGCGGACATCGGTCGGCGCGACCGTGGTCCGCGACGAGATCGCCTTCCCCGGCGGGCCTCGGCGTGCCCCGGCCGAGGCGCTCGACCTCGTCGCCGCGTACGTGCGCGGCGCGGCGCTCCATCCGGTCGTGCGGCTCCGGACGCTCCGCCGGCGGATCGAGCTCGCGGACGAGCACGGAGCGCCGGTCGGCGAGGTCGTGGACGACGAGGTCTCGGCGATGGACGGCCCGCGCGTCGCGGCTCGGTTCCGCGAGGTCGAGGTCGAGGCCCGGACCGAGACCCCCGACCCGCGCCTGGACGAGGTGGTCGCCCTCCTGATCCGCGCCGGCGCGAGCCCGACCGACGGCACGCCGAAGTACCAGCAGGCGCTCGGCGCCCGCGCGTCCGCGGCGCCCGACGTCGTCGTGCCCGAGCTCGGCCCGGACGCGTCGGTCGGTGAGGTCGTCCGCGGCGCGATCGCGGCGTCGGTGGTTCGGCTCCTGAGGCACGACCCGGGCGTCCGGCTCGGCCACGATCTCGAGGACGTCCACCAGGCGCGGGTCGCCACGCGGCGGCTGCGCTCGGACCTTCGGGCGTTCCGTGAGGTGCTGGACCCCGAGTGGGACGCGGCGCTCCGAGAGGAGCTCGGATGGCTCGGCGCCGAGCTCGGGAGCGTGCGCGACCTCGACGTGCAGCTCGAGCGGCTCGCCGGTCTCGTCGCGACGCTCCCCGAGCAGGATCGCGCCGTGGGGGAGCGCCTGGTCGCGGAGCGGCGGCGCCGCCGGGAGGAGGCGCGCGCCCACCTGCTGGAGTCGATGCGCTCGGAGCGGTACCTCGCGCTGCTCGATCGGCTCGTCGCCGACGCGCGCGAGCCCGCGGTGCTGCCGGACGCCGCGCCGGCGCCGGCGGCGATGGCTCTTGCGACGGTGATGGAGCGCCCGTGGAAGCACCTCAAGACGGCGATGGATGGGCTCGGCCTGGACGCGCCGGACGTGGACCTCCACCTGGCGCGGATCAGGACGAAGCGGGTCCGGTACGCGGCCGAGGCGGTCGCGCCGGTGTTCGGCAAGCGCGCTCGCGAGCTCGCCCGCGAGGCCGCGGCGCTCCAGGAGGTCCTCGGTGAGCACCAGGACGCGGTGATCGCGCAGGCGTGGCTCCGCGACGCCGCGGCCGGCGGGGCCCGGCGCGCCTTCGCCGCGGGCGAGCTCGCGATGCTCGAGTGTTTCGCCGCCGCGTCGGCCCGGGAGCGCTGGCCGAGCGTGTGGAAGCGGCTCGCACGCAAGCGCCTGCGGTTCTGGCCGTGACCGCGCTCGGGTCGGAGGGGGCGATCGTCCGGGCGGCGGGGGGCATCGTCGTGCGCCGGGAGCCGGACGGCGGCAGGAGGATCGCGGTCGTGCACCGGCCGCGGTACCACGACTGGACGTTCCCGAAGGGCAAGCTCCAGCCGGG
>DAIUEM010000119.1:5460-6794 GCA_036845105.1 Actinomycetota bacterium
GAGGAGACGGGGCTCCGGTGCGAGCTCGGTCGCGATCTCGGGACGGTGGCGTACCGCGACAGCCAGGGACGGCCGAAGGTCGTGCGGTACTGGGTCATGTCCCCGGACGAGGGCGTGTTCGTGCCCGGCGACGAGGTGGACGAGCTGCGCTGGCTCGCGCCCGAGGAGGTCTCGGCGACCCTCTCGTACGGGCACGATCGGGGGCTGCTCGAGACGTACATGCGGCTGTCGGGCGAGGCGATCGCGTACCTCGTGCGGCACGGGAAGTGCGGATCGCGGTCGCAGTGGACCGAGGACGACCGTCTCCGACCTCTCTCGAAGGCCGGGCGACGCCAGGCCGAGGCGCTCGTGAAGGCGTTCCGAGGGCTCGACGTGGCGCGGGCGATCTCGAGTCCCTACGTCCGGTGCGTGCAGACGATCAGGCCGCTCGCGCTCGACCGCGGGCTCCCGGTGGAGACCACCGAGGCCCTGGCCGAAGGGGCGCCGCCCGAACACGCGCTCGCGCTCCTCGATGAGACGGTGCACACGCCGGCCGTGCTCTGCACGCACGGCGACGTGGTACCCGCCGTCGTGCTCCACCTGGCCGAGCGCGGCGCCCAGCTCGACGGCGAGCGCGACTGGAAGAAGGGCTCGGTCTGGGCGCTCGAGCGGCGCGACGGGCGCGTCGTCCGGGCTCGCTACCTGCCGCCGCCACTCGTCGAGCGCCGGACCTGAGCGCTCGTGACGCCCGGCCGGTCGAGCGGCGCGATCCAGCTCGCGACCTGGGAGACGCGTGTGAAGCCGAGCCGCGCGTAGAGCGCCTCGGCAACGCCGCGGGGGTCGGTGAGCAGGTACGTGCGCTCGGCGCCGACCGCCGAGGCCTCGGCGAGCAGCCTGCGTGTGAGCGCGGTCGCGTGGCCGCGGCGCCGGGCCTCCGGGAGCGTGACGACGTGGTCGACGAACCCGACGCCGTCGAGGACCAGGAGCGCGGCGAACGCCTCCGGCCGGCCGCTCGGTCCCCGGATCACGAACCACCGGCGCCCCGACGGGACGAGCACCTCGCGCTCGATCGCCGACAGCTGGTCGAGCACCCGCTCGTCGTGGACGTCGAACAGCCGGATGGATCCGCGGTGGGCGTGCCAGAACGCCTCGTCGGGTCGGCGCACCTCCTCGACCGGGTCCTCGTCGCCGGTGGCTCCCGCGCGACCCTCGTGGACCATCACGAGATCCCACACGAGCCGCTCGCCCCGCGTGCTGGCCTCCACGAGCAGGTCGGTCTGCGCCTCCGGGAAGAACACGACGACGTGCTCGCGCCGGCAGCCGACCGGCGCGATGGCGGGCAGCAGCGCGGCCTC
>DAIUEM010000120.1:0-6785 GCA_036845105.1 Actinomycetota bacterium
CGTGCTCCTCGTCGGCGAGCGCCCCGATCCTGCCGATGACCTCCTGGTCGTCCATGGCATCCTCCACCCGCAGCCTACCGAAGGCAGGGGCGCTCGGCGAGGAACCGGCCTCGGTGTGATGATCAGGTCGTCGCGTCGTGCACGGAGACCGCGAGGTCGTTCGTCTCGCCGATCCGCGCCCCTGGGCGCACGTCCAGGAGGACCCAGGTGACGTCGCCGTCCTCCCACATGCAGATCCCCGCGCCGAGCGCGCCCGAGATCGGTGCGCAGAGGTAGGTGACGCCGTCGACCATCCGATCGGTCCGCTCCGACGTCTCGAGCGTCCCGTTGTAGCCGCCCGTGAACCCTTGCGCGAAGGCGTCGAAGGCCTCGGTCGGTCCCGCCGATCCGCCGTCGGTCCCACGGATCCACATGAGGGCGGCCTCGGGGGCCGACCCGCCGCCGTAGAAGGCCATGTCGGCATCCAGCCCGTCGGCCTCCGAGGCGGCTCGGAAGGAGTCGGCGGCGGCCTCGGTCTGCGCCGTCGAGATCCGCTGCAGGTCCGAGACGGCCTCGGGGAAGTCGAGTTCGGATCCGCGCAGTCCGATGAACAAGGCGATGACGGCGGCGCCGACGACCGCGGCGGCGATCCCGGCCGCGCGGCCGATCCTTCGTTGGGGTCCCTGGGCCGACGCGAGAGGGAGCGGGGGCGCCGGCCATGGGGCCGATGCGCGGTCCAGCGGCCGGTAGCAGCGCCAGCAGAAGGCGGCGGAGGGGGTGTTGTCCGCGCCGCATCCCACGCATGCGCGGACCTGCGGATCCTTCCCGCCCGGTCCGTCGTCGGTCGTGGTCGGAGTCTGCATCGGCGGTCGACCTCTCAGTCACCATCGGCACCGAGCGGACCGACCTGAGCGGTGTGGCGGGGACCCGCCCCCGCGAGCGGATGGACCTGGCCGCGCGCCCGTCCCTCGGCCCAGGTCTACGTCGGGCGACGGAGCGTCGCCAGGACCTGCCGGATCTCCGGCTCGGCGTCGTGGACGAGGTCCCCGGAGACGTGCCGGTTGCCGTACCGGACGTCCTCGTACATCCGGGTGAGACGCACGAACCCTCTCTCCACGTCGGGGAACGCCTCGACGACCTGGGGGAGGAACTCGCTGGGCGTGAGCGAGGGCTCCTTGCGCATCCCGCGCTCGTCGAGCGACATGAGCACCTGCGCGTACCAGCGCCGCACCACGTCGGCGGGCGGAGGGCTCCGCCTCGGCAGGAGCCGGCGGATCGACCCTGGTCCGTCGGCGAGGGCCGCGATGCGCGCCTCGCCCTCATGCGAGTTCGTTCGCTCGAACGCGCCCAGGTCGGGACGGAGCCGTCGCAGGGACCGGTAGAGCAGCCATCCGATGCCGACGAGGATCAGCAGGGGCACGATGCGGTTCCACCACGGGGCGTCGGCGCGCGCCACGGTCTCGACGGCGCGGTTCACCTCCGCTCGTCGTCGCCACTCCTCCAAGAGCTCCTGCAGCGCCTCGGGATCGATGCCGATCCGGTCCAACATCCAGAAGAGCGGACGAAGCACCACGACGACGATCGACGCGAAGACTGAGATCACGACGTTCGCGACCGGCGACAGCCAGGCTCCCACGCGCTCGAAGAGGCCGCCCCGCACCGCGAGGATCGCCGCCCCGGCCATGACCCCACCAAGGGCGATGGTGGCGACCGCCGCCTGACGGGTCGCCGAGCCGCGCCCCCCGTCGACGTGTGCCCACACGGTCGTCGCACGGCTCGCGAGCGCCCCGAGGAAGAAGGTCGGCACGAACACCAGGAGCGGAACCCGCCAGGGGGCCAGGGCGCCCGCCGCCAGCATCGCCTCGATGCCGAGCACGAGCGCGCCCACACCGATCTGCGCGTGGATCGGCTCCCGCCAGTCGCGGAGGCCGAGCGAGACGGCTCGCAGTGTCACCATCATCGTGACGAGCACGGCGAGCACGGTCGACTCGAGATCGGCTCCGCCGAGAGCGATGCCCGCGAGCACCGCGCCCACCGCTGCCGCCATGGTGACGTTGGCCGACCCACGGAACCGACAAGCCAGGAGCACGGCGGTCACGTAGGTCACCACGAACGGCACGATGCCGGCGCGGATCCCGATCTCGAGCTCCGCCGCGTCGGTGAGCACCAGGTGCGCCGGCAGATAGACGATCCCCGCCTCCGCGAGGGCGGCGAGGCCGGCCGCGCGCAGCTCCGGTGCCTCGGGAGCGACAACGGCGGCGTCGGTCACGACGCCTCGGCTCCCAGCGCCTCGCCCAGCAGGGGCGAGATGTGCACGACGTCCGACCCCCGCCGGCGCAGCACCTCCATCTCGCGGAGCAGCCAGGGGCCCGGGCGCGGCGAGACGACGATGAACGTGGTCCGACGGAGCAGGCGTCGGCCGACCTCTCGCAGGATGGGTGCGAGGTCGACCGTGGGCTGGTTCGGCATCCGGGCCAGGGCGGCGAACAGGACGGGCTCGGCGCCGCCCGCGGCGCTCGACGGCACGCGCAGCGGTCCGCGCCCTTTGCGCAGATGGGTGTTCGCGACCATCCCCGTCCGCCAGCCCGCGTGGATCGCCTGGCGCGCGAGGTAGCTGGCCCAGGCGATCGTCTCTTCCGCGGTTGGCGGGTCGACCGCGTGCCAGAAGGGCTCCCCGTTGGACAGGTCGACGGCGAACAGGACCTCCGCGGATCGGGTGGGCTCGAAGCGCTTGGTCTGCAACCGCCCGGCGTGCGCCGAGACCCGCCAGTGGACGATGCGCATCGGGTCGCCGGCCTCGTAGTCGCGGACGCCCGCGAAGTGCTCGCGGTCCTCGAAGAGCCTGGTGGCCGGGGCCGGCGAGCCGAACGGCAGCCGCCGCATGACCCGCAGCGGCAGGCCCGTCTGCGGATGCGGCATGACCAGCAGGGGCCGATCGACCTCGACGAGGCGGCCGACCGGGGCGAGGTCGAACGGGTCGGAGAGCTCCATCCCGACGTGCTCCATCCAGTACTCGCCGCGCGACCGAGCGTGGACCGGGAGCCGGAGGGTGACGGTGCTGCGGGCGCCGAGCGAGAAGCGTCGGCGATGGCCCCGCAGCTCGGTCGGCGACGTGTCGGGTCCGGGCAGGAGCCCCTGGGGGAAGCGGACCAGCAACCGGACGATCGGGATCGGGAGTCGCTTGTCGTTCGTCACCCGCACGATCACCACGGTCTCCTCGCCGATGAACGCCCGAGCGGGCTCGAAATCGACCTCGACCGATACCCCTCGCCACGCCGTCCGTGACCAGAGCGTCGCGGCGATGCCCATCCCAGAGACGGCGGACGCCCAGAGCAACACCACCGGCTGCCCCCACGCCACGGCGATCAGCCCCAGGACGATCGAAACGAACAGCGCGATCTGCCGCCGCTCGGGGGTGTCCGTGATCCCTCCTAGTCGCCGAGCTCCGTTGGGACGGGCACGGTCCGCAGGACCTCGCGCAGGATGTCCTCGGGACCGACGTCGCGGATCCGGGCGTCGGTGGTGGGGACCAGCCGATGGCAGAAGACCGGCTCGGCGAGCGCCTTGACGTCGTCGGGGAGCACGTAGTCGCGTCCGTCGAGCAGCGCGTGGGCCCGTGCGGCGTCGCCCATCTGCTCGATCGCTCGGGGACTCACCCCCACGGCGAGCTCGGGGTGGTCACGGGTAGCCCTCGCGAGCTCCACGATGTAGGCGCGGACCGGGTGCTCCAGGCCGATCGCGGCGATCTCGTCGCCGAGCTGTCGCAGCAGCGTGGCGTCGGCGATCGCGGTGTCGGGCAGCACACGGTCGGCCGGACCCGTGAGCAGGATCCGCTCCTCCTCGCGACGATCCGGGTAGCCGAGCCGGACCCGCAGGAGGAACCGGTCCAGCTGCGCCTCGGGCAGCGGGAACGTGCCCTCGAGCTCGATCGGGTTCTGGGTCGCGAGGACGAAGAAGGGATCGGGCAGCGGGTGGGCGACGCCGTCGACCGTCACCTGACGCTCCTGCATCGCCTCGAGCAGCGCGGCCTGGGTCTTCGGCGTCGCCCGGTTGATCTCGTCGGCGAGCAGCACCTGGGTGAACACCGGCCCCGGCCGGAACTCGAAGTCGTTCGTCTTCAGGTTCAGGACCGAGGTGCCCGTCACGTCGGAGGGCATGAGGTCGGGGGTGAACTGCACGCGCTGGAACCGCAGGCCGAGCAGGGTGGCGAGCATCCGGACGAGCGTGGTCTTACCGACCCCGGGGACGTCGTCGATGAGGACGTGGTTCCGCGTGAGGATACCCACGAGCACGAGCCGCAAGGGCTCCCCGACGCCGAACAGCCGTTCGTCGACGCGATCGGCGAGATCCTTGAAGAACGCCCGCGCGCGGTCGAGCTGCGCCATCATCGGAAGGATACGGGGGGAGCGGCTCCGCGGGCTTTCGAGCTGCGGGACCGGCCGCCCGCGGGGTCGCGCTGTTAGGTCCTGCGGTACCGGCGAACCGAGAGCGGGACGAACACGACCAGGAACGCGAGGAACCACGCGGTCGACTGCCACAGGAGCGTGCCGATCGGCTTGGTCGAGGGGTACAGGTCGCCGAGCGTGAGCTCGCGGAACGCGTCGACCCAGATGCTCACGGGGTTGATCTCGGCCCACCCCTGCAGCCACGAGGGGAAGGTCTCCGGCGGGACGAAGGCCGAGCTGGCGAAGACGATGGGGAAGACCATGGTGAAGCTCGCCGCCTGCACGGCCTCGACGCTCTTCAGCGCTAGGCCGATGTAGGCAGCGACCCACGTGAAGGCGTAGCCGACCGAGATGGCCCCGCCGAACGCCAGCAGCGCGTCCGTCGGCGTGCCGTGGAATCGGAAGCCGACGAGCGTCGCCACGATGAACATGAGCACGATCTGGAACGTGATCGCGACGCCGTCGGCGATCGTCCGGCCGGCGAGGACCGCCGAGCGTGCCATCGGCAGTGACTTGAAGCGGTCCACGAGCCCCTTCTGGACGTCCTCGGCGAGCCCGACGCCGGTCTGCAGGGCGCTGAAGATCGCCGTCTGCACGAAGATGCCCGGCATCAGGAAGTCCACGTACGGGATCGTCGGCGGCAGGTTGGCCTCGATCGCCCCGCCGAACACGAACACGAACAACAGCACGAACATCACCGGCTGGATCGTCGAGAACACCAGCAGGTCCGGCTTGCGGATGTAGGTGAGCAGGTTCCGCTTGGTCAGCACCCACCCGTCCGAGATCGCGTCGCGGACCCTGCCCCCGGACGTGGCCTCCCGCGTCACCGTGGTCGCGCTCATCGCGCCCTCCTCCGCCGTCGCGGGCGATCTCCGCCGTCCCCGTCCTCCTCCGGCACATCCTCGGCGGCGCGGCCCGTGAGCGACAGGAACACGTCGTCGAGCGTCGGGCGGCGGAGCGCCACGTCGGCCAACAGGACCCCTTCGGCGTCGAGACGCCGGATCGCCTCGGTCAAGATGGCGGGCCCGTCGACACCGACGGGGATCGTGAGCTCGCCGGTGTTGTTGTCCACCTTCCCGCCGCCCGGCCCGAGGCCGAGCACCGCGCCGGCCGCGGCGGGGACCTTCGAGCGGTCGGACACCCGAAGCGCCAGGACCTCGCCGCCCACGCGGGTCTTCAGCTCATCGGAGGTGCCCTCGGCGATCACGCGGCCGTGGTCGATCACCGCGATCGAGTCGGCCAGTCGGTCGGCCTCCTCCAGGTACTGGGTCGTGAGCAGGAGCGTCGTGCCGTCGTGGAGGAGCTCGCGGATGATGTCCCACATCTCCAGCCGGCTGCGAGGGTCCAGGCCGGTGGTCGGCTCGTCGAGGAACAGCACCTTCGGCCGGCCGACGAGGCTCGCGCCGAGGTCCAGTCGTCGGCGCATGCCGCCCGAGTACGTCTTGGCCGTCCGGTCCGCGGCGCCGCTCAGTTCGAAGCGCTCGAGCACCTCGGTCGCGCGCCGTCGCGCCTCGGCCGTGGGGAGGTGGTACAGGCGCCCCACCATCTCGAGGTTCTCCTGGCCGGTCAGGTTCTCGTCAACCGCCGCGTACTGCCCGGCGAGCCCGATCACGTGGCGGAGCTCCTCCGCCTGCCGGACGACGTCGAATCCCGCCACGGTGGCCCGACCCTCGTCCGGATGCAGGAGCGTCGTGAGGATCCGAACCATCGTCGTCTTCCCGGCCCCGTTGGGTCCGAGCAGCCCGAGCACGGTCCCCGGGAACACCTGCAGGTCGACGCCGTCGACGGCGATGACGGGGCCGTAATGCTTGCGGACGCCCTCTGCGACGATCACCGGGTCGGTCATGGCCGAACAGCCTACCGCGGCGCCGGCGATGCGGATGCCGCGAGTGTTCACCTGGGCGGGGCACACCGCGTCGTAGGCTTGCCGCGTGCTGGAGCTGATCGGCCTGACGCGTCGCTTCGGCGACATCGTGGCGCTTGACGACGTATCCTTCTCCGTCGCCGAGGGCGAGATGGTGGGCTTCGTCGGCCCCAACGGCGCCGGCAAGACCACGGCGATGCGGATCGCGCTCGGCGTCCTGCGCGCTCACGCCGGCGAGGTCCGCTGGCGCGGCCGCCCGGTGGACGCGGCCGTCCGACGGCGCTTCGGCTACATGCCGGAGGAGCGGGGCCTGTATCCGAAGATGCGGGTGCTCGACCATCTCCTGTACCTCGCCCGCCTCCACGGGATGGACGCGCCCGACGCGAGCGCGCAGGCGGCGCGGGTGATCGAGATCCTCGGGGTGGGAGATCGGGCGCGCGACCGGGTCGAAGCGCTCTCGCTCGGCAACCAACAGCGCGTGCAGCTCGCGGCTGCCC
>DAIUEM010000121.1:0-6728 GCA_036845105.1 Actinomycetota bacterium
GATCGTGGCCTTCTCCTTCTCGGGGTTGATCGAGACCAGGTGGATCGAGTCGGCGCGTTGACCGGTGATCTGCTCTCCCGGCCGAGCGTCGCTGCCGAGCACGAGGATGTGGACCGGCGTGGACCCGTCGAGCGCCGGCACGTACCCGACGTGCGCCTGCTCGAGCTGGAAGAACGGGACGGCGCGAGCGGGCGAGACGCTCGGCGAGGTGCCGAGCGCCGTGCCGAGGACCCAGGTCACGAGAAGGGTCGCGAGGAGCGCGACGCGGTGCCGGGGAGCGGGCCGAGGACGAGTTCCGGTCAAATCGCCGGTCAGGCTACAGGCGGGCGTGGCCGGCAACAACCGTCGTCGGGGGTCTTACGGCCCGTCGGTTGCCGGGCAGTCCCGCTCCTCGAGGATGAGCGGCGGGTTCGGGCGCTGCTCGAAGTCGAACGTCGAGAGCAGGTCGTTGGCGTTCGCGTCCCGCTCCGTCAGCGCGGGGAGGTCGAACACCGTCTCGATGAACCTGAGCACCGAGGAGAAGTCTGCCGTCTCGGACCAGATCGCGCCGGGCCGGCTCCACGGCGAGATCACGATCGCCGGAACGCGCGGGCCGTACCCGTAGATGTCCACGTGCGGCGGCGGGACGTGGTCGTAGTAGCCGCCGAAGTCGTCCCAGGTGAGGACGACCGCCGTGTGCTTCCACTCGGGGCTCTGCATGATGGTGTTCAGCTGCTGCACGGTCCTGTTCTCGCCCGCGCACATCGCCCCGTAGCCGGGGTGGTCCGAGAGATCGGCCGGCGGCACCAGCCAGGACACCGAGGGCAGGCCGCCGGCCTCGACGTCCGGCACGAACCCCTCCCACGAGACGACCTTCTCCCACATCGGGCCGTAGCGGACGTGTGGGATCCCCCGGATGACCATGAAGTACGGGGACGGGCCCGTGTAGTACTTCCACGAGATCCCGCGGCGCTCGAGCAGGTCGGGCAGGATCCGGATGTCGTGGCAGGGCCAGCGCTCGACCCAGGTCGCGCGCACGGCCTTCACGTCGGGGACCTCCTCGAGCCGGTAGATCTCGGCCTCCTCCTCCTGGGTGAGGCGGGGGAAGGACCAGGCGCGCTCGAGAGGGTCGTCGCAGTACTCGCCGACCGGCTCCTCGCCGCCCTGGCCCTCGAGCGGGCGCTCGTTGTCGACGAAACGGTCGGACTGCGAGGCGATGATCCAGTAGTGCTCGACGGCCGTCGGGCCGTACGAGCTGCTGAAGAACCGGTCGGCGAGGGTGAAGGCCCGCGCGTACGCCCAGTAGCTCGGGATCTGGTCCTCGTGGAACTGGACGTAGCCTTCGAGGTGCTTGCCGGAGTCCAGCCGGTCGAAGCAGTTCATCCGTCCGCCGTTGATCGCGACGATCCCCGCCTGGAACGAGTGGCCCGCGCCCGGCGAGTCGTCGCGCGCCCGCTCGAGCGGGATGATCGTCCCGTCGCACGTCATGCCCTCGGTGGCGCCGTCCGCGCCGGGGAACCGGCCGAAGAGGTGGTCGAACGTCCGGTTCTCCTTCACCAGGAAGACGATGTGTCGGATCTTCCTGCGCGCGAGGGCGACGAGCTCGGGATCGGAGTCCGGCGGCGGGGTCGGCGTCGAAGCCACGAGGACCGACGCCGGGGACGCCGAGGGGCTCGGCTCGTCGTGGGGGACCGACGGGACGCTCGATGCTGCCTGGCACGCGACGGCGAGCGCGACGATCACGCCACCGACGACCCGCGCGCGCCACGTCCGCATCGCCCGCCCCCTCGGCACGCATGATGGCACGGCGAGGCAACCGGGAGGAGCAGGCGGGGCGGATCCTCGGTCGCTAGGACGCGGACGCCGAGGGGGAGCCCGAGCCCGAGGTCGCCGGCGACGGCGGCTGGGCCTCGCGGTCGGCCCGCGTGACGTCGAAGGCCGAGACCAGCCAGGTGCCCGGGTCGTCGAAGAAGTACGTCCCCTCGCTGACGACCTGGGTGTACCCGCCGTCGGCGCGGGTCCCGAGCGCGGTGAACCGGACCTCCACGACCACCTGGTTGACCGCGCCCTCCCCGTCGAACAGGACCTTGTAGGAGAGGGTGCCCCTGTCGGGCGCGACCTCGTCGTAGACGTCGCCGGCGTTGGCGCCGAGCGTGAGCGTCTCGATGCTCCCCTCGGCCGTCGGCCGGGCGCCGTCGCCGAACCGCTCGAGGACCTCGGCGTAGTCGCCGTCGCGCCAGTTCGCCGGGTCCAGGAAGGCGTTCGTGTACAGCTCGTCGACGACCGGTGTCAGCTCGCGCTCGATCGCGGCCGCCTCGTCGGCGAGCGCGGCCTCGTCGGCCCCCTCGCTCGTCGCGACCGGACGCACCCTGAGGATCTCGAAGTCGAAGGGCGGCGCCTCGGTGGGGCCGTCGTCGCCGACGAACGGGATCCCACCGTCGTCGCCGCGCAGGACGAGGAACAGCACCACGGCCGCGACCACCAGGACGAGCGGGATGACGAGGAGCGCGGGGGAGGCCTTCTTGCGGCGTCCGGCCTTGCGCGTCGAGCGGTCGGCCTGGACCGTGGGGGGTCGTGTGTCGGTCAAAGCGCCGAGAGGGTAACGGCCGGCGAGGGCGTCTACAACCGGGCCGGTCAGCCGTTCCGGGTAGGATGACGCTCCAACGTAGGTGTGCCGGGAAGCCTGGTCGGCGACGAGGGAGCGATGGCGAACGACGCCCCCGGGCCCCCGGGCTCCGCGCCCGGTGTCCGGCAGCCGTGGTCCAGATCCGAGCGACGCGTGCCTCGCGTCGTCCTGCAGCCGCTGCAGTCGTTCCTCGCGACCGAGGCGGCCGGTGGCGTCCTGCTGCTCATCGCGGCCGCCGTCGCGCTCGTGTGGGCGAACTCGCCCTGGGAGGCGTCGTACGACCGTCTGTGGGACACGGAGCTCACGATCGGGCTCGGCAGGTGGCACCTGACCCACGACCTCGCCCACTGGGTGAGCGACGGCCTCATGACGCTGTTCTTCCTGGTCGTCGGCCTCGAGATCAAGCGCGAGGTCCTCACCGGCGAGCTCCGGGACCCGCGAGCGGCCGCCGTCCCGGTGGTGGCCGCGATCGGCGGGATGGTCGTCCCGGCGTTGCTGTTCCTCGTGATCGCCGCAGGCGGCGAGGGCACGAAGGGGTGGGGGATCCCGATGGCCACGGACATCGCGTTCGCGGTAGGGATCCTCACGCTCGTGGCGCGCTCGGCTCCCGCGAGCATCAAGCCCTTCCTGCTCACGCTCGCGATCGTGGACGACATCGGCGCGATCCTGGTCATCGCGATCTTCTACTCGGGCGGCGTGAGCGCCGAGCCGCTCCTGATCGCCGTCGGCGCGTTCGTTGCGATCGTGCTCCTGCAGCGGATCCACATCCGCGCCGCCGCCATCTACGTGGTCCTCGGCGTGATCGCGTGGGTCGCGACCTCCGAGTCCGGCGTGCATCCGACGATCGCGGGGGTCGCGCTCGGGCTCCTCACGCCCGCCGTGCCGTTCCAGCGCTCGAAGACCGTCAGCCAGGAGGCCCACCGCGTCGCGGACGAGACCGTCGACGACCCGAGCCCCCCCGACGTCGACGCCGCGTACTGGCTGTACCTGGCGGGGCTCTCGCGAGAGGCCGTCTCGCCGCTCGCGCGCGTGGAGTCGATCCTGCACCCGTGGGTGAGCTTCGTCATCGTGCCGCTGTTCGCGCTCGCGAACGCCGGGGTGGACCTGTCCGCCGGAGCGCTCGCGGACGCCGCGACGTCCTCGCTCGCGCTCGGCATCCTGGCGGGGCTCGTCGTCGGCAAGCCGCTCGGGATCGCGCTCGCGACGGCGCTCGCCGTGCGGTCCGGGCTCGGCCCGCTGCCGGCCGGCGCCCGGTGGCGGGACGTGGTGGGCGTCGGCGCCGTTGCCGGGATCGGGTTCACGATCTCGCTGCTGATCACGGACCTGGCGTTCGCGGGTTCGCCGCTCCTCGAGGACGCCAAAGCGGGGATCCTCGCGGCATCGGTGCTGGCGGGAGCGATCGGCGCGGCGATCCTGGCGGGACGGGGGATCGCCGGCGCCGGGGGTCCGGCGGAGTAGGCTCGCGAGCGGACGCATGCGGACGGAGGTGGTCCCGATGAGGGCCCGGAACATCGCGAGCCGGCACTACACGATCGCCGCGGATGCACCGGCCTTCGAGGCCGCGGAAACCCTGTCGAGGATCGACGTCCGTGCGTTGCTCGTGATCGGCGCGGACGGGCGTCTCGCGGGGGTGCTGTCGGACAGCCGGCTCCTCGCCACGCTCCTGCCGGACTATGTCGAGGAGGACGCGGCGCTCGCGCGGGTGCTCGAGGAGGACGCCGTGGACCTCCTCCACCGACGGCTCGAGGGCCGGACCGTGGCGGACCTGCTCGACGCCCACGAAGGCCCCCATCCCCAGGTGCCCGGCGACGCGCGACTGCTCGACGTCGCCGCCATGATGGTCCGAACCGGCCTCTCGCTGGTGGGCGTCCACGACGAGGGCCGGCTGATCGGCGGCATCTCGATCGACAACCTGCTGACCTATCTCCTCCGCGCTCGATGAGCGACGTCCTCGCGGTCCTGATCTTCGTCGGGGCCTACACCCTCATCGCGACCGAGTGGGTCCACCGCGTCGTCGTGGCCCTGGCGGGGGCCGGCCTGATGCTGCTGTTCCGCATCGTGGACGCCTCGGACGCCTTCAGCTCCGAGGAGTTCGGCATCGACTGGAACGTGATCTTCCTCCTGTTCGGGATGATGGTCATCGTCGGCGTCCTCCGCTACACGGGGCTCTTCGAGTACCTCGCGATCTGGTCCGCGAAGAAGGCGAGCGGTCGTCCCTACCGCGTGCTCGCCTTGCTGATCGTCATCACGGGGGTGGCCTCCGCCCTGCTCGACAACGTCACGACCGTGCTGCTCGTGGCGCCGGTGACCGTGCTCCTCTGCGAGAGGTTGGGCGTCCCGCCCGTGCCGTTCCTGATCGCCGAGGCGCTGGCCTCGAACATCGGCGGCACGGCCACGCTGATCGGCGACCCGCCGAACATCATCATCGCGAGCGAGTCCGGCCTGTCCTACACCGATTTCCTGGTGAACCTCGGGCCGCTCGTGCTGATCCTGCTCGTCGTCTACATCGCGATGGCGAGGTGGCAGTTCCGCGGCGCGCTCGAGTACCACCCCGACCGTGTGCGCGAGATCATGAGCCTGGACGAGCGAGAGGCGCTCGTCCGTGGACCGCTGCTCCCTCGCTCGCTCGCGGTGCTGGCCGTCGTGACGGTGGGGTTCCTCCTTCAGGAGGTGACCAGGTACGAACCGTCGGTGGTCGCGCTCCTGGGCGCCGGAGTGCTCCTGCTCGTCGCCCGCGAGGACCCGACGGTGTATCTGCGGGAGGTCGAGTGGCACACGCTCGTGTTCTTCATGGGCCTGTTCATCATGGTCGGCGCCCTCGTGAAGGTCGGCGTGATCGAGGCCCTCGCCGAGCGCGCGATCGACCTGGTCCACGGCAACCTCTGGCTCGCCGTGGTGCTCCTGGTCGTCCTGTCCGGCGTGTTATCGGGGATCGTGGACAACATCCCCTACGTGGCGACGATGGCGCCGCTGGTCGCGCAGCTCGCGGACTCGTTCCCCGGCGAGGCCGTGGTGCTGTGGTGGGCGCTCGCGATCGGCGCCGACCTCGGGGGCAACGCCACCTCGATCGGCGCGAGCGCGAACGTCGTCGTGCTCGGGTTGGCCGAGCGCTCCGGCCACAGGATCCGGTTCGTCGAGTGGCTCCGCTACGGTGTGCCGGTCACGGCGGTCACGCTCGCCGTGTCGCTCGCCTACCTCTGGGTCCGCTACTTCGCGTTCGACTGACCGACGGGCCGTCTTCGCGCAGGTCACGGCCGATGCGTTCTTCCTATACTGCCCCGGGCCCCGGCTCCGACGGGGCCTCGTGACGACGAGATCGCTTCCCCGAACGCCCGACCGAGGAGGTTCCACGTGTTCGGCATCCTGGCCCAGGAAGGCGGCCCGATCGACGCCGTCTTCGGCAGCTTCGAGGACAACGCGCTGTGGGTGATCCTCGGGATCAGCCTGCTCGCGCTGGTGTTCGCGTACTACCTCGTCCGCGAGGTGCTCTCCGCGTCCGAAGGCACACCCAAGATGCAGGAGATCGCCGCCGCGATCCAGGTGGGGGCGAAGGCGTACCTCAGCCGGCAGTTCCGGACGGTCGGGATCTTCCTCGGCCTGCTGACCGTCGTGTTGTTATTCGCGCTCCCCGTGTCCGACCAGGCCGTCCACGGCGACATGTTCATCCGGGTGGGGCGCTCGCTCGCGTTCATCCTCGGCGCCGGGTTCTCGGCGATCACGGGGTACACGGGGATGTGGCTCGCGGTCCGCGCGAACGTCCGGACCGCGAACGCCGCGCGCGAGTCCGGCCTCCGCCGAGCGCTGAAGATCGCGTTCCGCGCCGGCGGCGTCGCCGGCATGTTCACCGTCGGCCTCGGGTTGTTCGGCGCGACGGTGATCCTGCTCGTCTACAAGTCGGACGCGACGAGCGTCCTGGTCGGGTTCGGGTTCGGCGGCGCGCTCCTCGCGATGTTCATGCGGGTGGGCGGCGGCATCTTCACGAAGGCGGCGGACGTGGGCGCCGACCTCGTCGGTAAGGTCGAGCAGGGGATCCCAGAGGACGACCCTCGCAACGCCGCGACGATCGCCGACAACGTCGGCGACAACGTCGGCGACTGCGCCGGGATGGCGGCCGACCTGTTCG
>DAIUEM010000122.1:0-6712 GCA_036845105.1 Actinomycetota bacterium
CGGACCGATCGCGATCGCGCCGACCGCGAGCAACGCCAGGACCACTCCCGTGAGGAACGCGATCTGCACGTTGCGGCCGGGGGCGCGTCGCTCGGCATCTGGGCCGACCTCGACCGCCGTCGGCTCCTGCCAGCTCGGTCCACCCAGGCCCTCGGCGCCGACGCGGACCGTCCGCACGGGCGTCGGCGGCTCCTCCTCGCCGGGGGCACCCGGCTCGGCGGACGGAGCGAGGAGCTCCTCGATCCCGGGCTCCTGCGGGGCCTCGTACTCCTGCGTCGGCGACCCCTGCTCGGCGGGGGGCTCCTCGCGGACGGATGCGGCGAAGTGCTCGGCCGCCGCCTCCAGGTCGGCCGTCGAAGGCGCCTCCTCCGGCTCCTCGATCGGCTCGGCCACCGCCTCCTCCTCGCCCGAGCCAGCCGGGAGGTCGACGTACGCGTCGGGCGCCCGCTCCCGCTCCGAGGAGATGGCGGCGCCGATGTCGACCTCCTCTTCCTCCTCCTGCTCCGCGAACAGGAACGCCTCGACGTCGCTCTGCGGCTCCTCCGGCTCCTCCTGCTCCGCGGCCTCGCTCCAGGACGGCTGCTCGGGCTCCGAGGGCTCGGTGAACAGCGCCTCGGTCTCTGGCTCCTCGGTGGGCGGCACGGGCTCCTCGGGAGCGGGCTCGGCGGGCGTCGCCGGCGCCTCCGGCGCCGGGCCCGGCGGCTCGGTCGTCGACGAGGGCTCGACGGCCTCGGGCCAGTCGACGTCCTGGATGGGCGCGAAGAACTTGTCCAGGTCCTCGAACAGGTCCTCGCGGTCCTCGCGCCCCTCGTCGTCGGCCACTAGATCTCCTTGAGCTCCTGCTCCTTGTGCGCCACGACCTCGTCGATCAGCGTGACGTGCTGGTCGGTCCGCTTCTGGAGCTCCTTCTCCGAGCGGACGAGGTCATCTTCCGAGATGGAACCCTCGCGCTCAAGTCTCTCCAGCTCTTCCTTCGAGTGGCGCCGGATGTTCCGAACCGCGACCCGCCCCTCCTCGCCCCGGTGATGCACGACCTTGACGAGGTCCTTGCGCCGCTCCTCGGTGAGCGGCGGGAAGCCGAGGCGGATGACCTGACCGTCGTTCGAGGGTGTGATGCCGAGGTCGCTCGCGAGGATCGCCTTCTCCATCGTGCCGATCGCGTTCTTGTCGAAGGGCTGGATGACGAGGAGCCGGGGCTCCGGGACGGAGAACGAGGCGAGCTGCTGGATCGGCACCTGCGTCCCGTAGTAGTCGACCGTGAGCCGCGACAGCAGGGCCGGCGTCGCCCGTCCGGTGCGGACGCCCGCGAGCTCCTCCTTCAGGACGGAAACGGCCTTGTCCATCTTGTCCGCCGCATCAGCGAGCACGGACTCGATCGTCACCGCACACCCCCGTGGACCAGGGTCCCGATCGGCTCCCCCGACACCACCCGCCGGATGTTCCCGGCCTGCCGAACGTCGAACACGATGATCGGCAGCATGTTCTCCATGCACAACGAGATCGCGGTCGCGTCCATCACCGAGTAGCCCTCGCGCAGGACGTCCAGGTACTCGATGGACTCGAACCGCTCCGCCGAGGCATCGACGTGCGGATCGGCCGTGTACACGCCGTCGACCTTCGTGCCCTTCAAGATCGCCTGCGCCCCGATCTCGAGCGCGCGCTGCGCCGCCGTCGTGTCGGTCGAGAAGAACGGCGCGCCGATGCCGGCGGCGAAGATCACGATCCGCCCCTTCTCGAGGTGCCGGATCGCGCGCAGCGGGATGTAGGGCTCGGCGATCTGCGCCATGTGGATCGCCGTCTGCACGCGGGTCGGCACGTGGATCTTCTCGAGGGCGTCCTGCAGCGCGAGCGCGTTCATCACGGTGGCGAGCATGCCCATGTAGTCGGCGCGGGCGCGCTCGATCCCGGGCGCCTGGCGCCCGCGGAAGATGTTCCCGCCGCCGACGACGATCGCCGCCTGCACGCCGAGGTCGACGACGTCCGCGAGCTCGTGCGCGATGAGCGTCGTCGAGTCGGTCGAGATGCCGTAACCGGTGTCGGCCGGCGAGAAGGCGTCCCCGGAAAGCTTGAGGAGGACCCGGTGGTACTGCGTCCGGGCCGAGCCCTCCGCCGACCGCTCTCCGTCGTCCATGCGCGACCCTAGCCTAGTCGAGTTCCTCGCCCAGCTTGTATCGCACGAACCGGCGCACCGCGATCTTCTCGCCCACCTTCGCGCTCATCTCGTCCAGGAGTTCCTGGATCGTCCGCGAGTCGTCCTTCACGTACTTCTGGTCCAGCAGGACCGTCTGCTCGTAGAAGGACTTCAGCTTGCCCTCGACGATGTTCGGGACGACCTTCTCGGGCTTGCCCATCTCCCTGGCCTGTGCCTCGAAGATCTTCCGCTCGTGGTCGAGCACGTCCGCCGGGATCTCGTCGCGGTGCAGGTACTTCGGCGCCGCCGGGCTCGCGATGTGGAGGGCGATGTCCTTCACGAGCTGCGTGAACTCATCGGTGTTCGCCACGAAGTCCGTCTCGGAGTTCACCTCCACGAGGACCCCGACGGTGTTGTTGAAGTGGATGTACGCGTCGATCCGGCCCTGGTCCGCCGTGCGGCCGGCGCGCTTGGCCGCGGAGGCGAGCCCCTTCTGCCGCAGGAGCTCGACGGCCTTGTCCACGTCGCCCTCGGACTCCTGCAGTGCGGCCTTGCAGTCCATCATCCCGGCCCCGGTCAGCTCCCGGAGCGCCTTCACCTGGTCTGCGCTGATCTCGGGCATCGAACGTCAGCTCTCTTCCTGGGTCACGTGGGTGGCGTCGGCCGGCGGCTGAGCGCCTGAGGTCGTCTCGTCCGCGGCCGGGGCCGACGCCGCGCTCGCGGTCTCGATCGGGGCGGCCGCCTCCGCGACCGGCTCCGCGGCGGGGACCGGGGGCTCGGGCGCCGGGGGCTCGGGCGCCGGGGGCTCGGGCGCCGGGGGCTCGGGCGCCGGGGCAGGGGCCTCGACCGCGGGGGCCGGGGCGACGACCTCGTCGGGCTCGGGTTCGATCTCGGGGCCGGTGGCGCGCGTGACGATGGCCTCGCGCCCCTCCTGACGGCCCTCGGCGAGCGCGTCCGCGATGATCCTCGTCACGAGCGACACAGAGCGGATCGCGTCGTCGTTGCCCGGGATCACGTAGTCGACCTCGTCGGGATCGCAGTTCGTGTCGACGATCGCGATCACGGGCAGGCCGAGCTTGCGGGCCTCGTTCACCGCGATCTGCTCCTTCTTCGTGTCGATCACGAAGACGGCGTCGGGCAGACGGTCCAGGGCCTGCATCCCTCCGAGGTTGCGCTCGAGCTTGTCCGCCTCGTGGCGCAGGCGGATCGCCTCCTTCTTCGGCAGGTAGTCGAAGGCGCCGGTCCGCTCCATCTCGCGGAGCTCCCGGAGCCGGATCAGCCGGCGGGAGACGGTCTGGAAGTTCGTGAGCATCCCGCCCAGCCACCGCGTGGTGACGTACGGCATGCCGACGCGGGTGGCGTGCTCGGAGATGACCTCCTGAGCCTGCTTCTTCGTGCCGACGAACAGGACGATGCCGCCGCGGCGACCCAGGTCCCTCGCGAACGCGTAGGCCTCCTCGAGGCCGGTCAGCGTCTTCTCGAGGTCGATGATGTAGATCCCGGAGCGTTCCCCGTACAGGAACCGACCCATCTTCGGGTTCCAGCGCCTGGTCTGGTGCCCGAAGTGGACGCCTGCCTCGAGGAGCTCCCGCCTGGTCACGACAGGCACGGGCTTCCTCCTTCCGGTTGTCCCTCCGCCCGGCTCGTCCCGCCCCCGACCCGGCTCGCGGCCGGGACCCTCGGGGCACGGTCCCCGGGCGTGTGTGCTCGGCGCATCTCGCGCCGGCGGCGGGCAGTCTAGCAGCGGCGGGCTCGGCGCCGGCGGGAGGCGGCCACCCTCAGCGTCGCCGGCGCTTGACCGGCTCGTCGGGGATCTCGTCCTCGATCGCCATGAGCCGGTACACGAAGGCGGCGAGGAAGGACAGGTGCACGTACGTGCCGACGAGGGCGTAGATCCACGTCGCGAGCGGCGGGTTCGCGCCGAGGAGCGGTCCGCCGGGCATGAACACGGCGAGGAGCGGCAGCGACAGGAAGATGTAGAGCAGGCACATCAGGAGGTGCCGGCTGCCGGGCATCAGCGCCGCCCGAGCCCCTCGGCGGACGGCCTCGACGACGGGGTCGTCGGGCTCGCGGAGCGCGATGACCGGGGCGAACACGAAGAAGAACAGGGCGGCGACCATGCTGAGGAGCGACCCGAGCAGCCCGAGGCCCGCGCCGAGGAACTGCTGGAGCATGTTGCCCACCAGCATGAGCGCCATCGACATCAGGCCGTACACGACCGCGACGGGGATCACGCGGAGACCTCGACCGACGGTCTCGCCGACCGTGCCCTCCCCCTCGTAGACGCGGACGATCAGCGCCGTGAGGAGCGCGAGCACCACGGCGCGGACGAGGAGGATCGCCCCCGTCGCGAGGAGACCCGCGCCGCCCGACCCGTAGAGCTCGAACGACGCGTTCGCGTCCTGGTACGTGCTCACGGGTGGGAGTGCGAGGAGGTTCACGAGGACGTTGAACGGACCCGGGAGCCCGAGCGCCACGAGCCCGAGCCACAGCGCGAACAGCAGGCCGAACGCCGACAGCAGGATCACCGGCGACGACCCCACGGTGATGAAGCCACGGGCGAGGGACCGCCCGATCCGCGGCCACGTGCTGTCGGAGGCCGGTGGGGCCAGCCAGCTCAGGAACCTGGGGACGGCGGGAGCCTCCCGTGGGGCCGCGCTCGGCGTCCGTGCCGACGTCGCGGGCGAGGCCCGGTAGCCCGACGGCTTCTTGCGCTTGCGGCTCACGAGGGCTCCTCGTCGGGTCCGGCGTCGGCCCCGTCGTCCTCCCGCGTGAACGCCGGCGACATCCTCGTCCGCAGCAGGTGGAAGGGCACGAGGATCACCACCCCCACGAGGAGGAACGCCAGAGCGAACCGGCCGACCAGCGCCCCGACGTCGAGCACGGTGGGCGAGACCCGACGCTCGAGGGACCCGTCCGGATCGTGCTCGAAGGCGACGAGGCCCGGTCCCCCGCCGCCCTTGGCGGCAACCAGGACCTCGCCCGACAGGGCGATCGCCCCGATGTACCCGTCGCCGGACGGCGTGGTCGAGACCAGGTCGCCCGTGGAGGTCTCGATCGCGACCAGCTCGCCGCTGCCGAGGCCCACGACGACGTATGGACCGACGAGGACCGGCGAGCCGCGCACGATGCGCTCGTTCGTCTGGTGCTCCCAGCCGCGGGCGCCGTCCGCGGCATCCATCCGATACACGCCGCCCGGCTCGTCCGTGACGTAGACGGCCCCGTCGGCCGACAGTGGCGCGCTCGCCGGCCAGAAGTACCCGTGCACCCGCGCCTCCCACCGCGCGCCGCCCTCCTCCGCGCCGAAGGCCCGCACGGTGCGATCGATCGCCACCAGGAGCGACCCGTCGCCGGCCGCGGCGGCGGCGGCCAGGAAGCCCGACGCCGAGAGCCTCGGCCAGGCCGGCTCGCCGGTCGCGCCGTCGAGCGCCAGGATCTCGACGCGCGGATCGGCCTCGGGCTGCGCCACGACGTACACCGTCCCGCCCGAGGCCACGGGCGGCGACTCGACGACGCCGCCGGCCTTCGCCGTCCACGCGACCCCGCCGTCCCCGAGATCGACGGCGTAGACGGTCCCCTCGTCGTCCCCGACGTACGCGCGCTCGCCGTCGATCGTGACCCCGCTACGGCTCCGGTGCTCGAGCGGGGTCCGCCACAGCTCGGAGCGATCGGACAGATCGACCGCGACGATCTCGCTCGCCGAGACGGTGGCGTCCGTCGCACCGTCCGCCGGCGACGCCGAGGGGGTCGTCGTCGCGGACGCATCGTCCTCGCCGGGCGGGCCGTCCAGGTACACGAGGATCCGGCGCTCGCCCGAGGCGCCGAGCGCCGGGTACGAGAGCGGGCCTCCGTCGCGGGGGATCTCCCACGCGACGACCCCGTCGGCAAGGTCGAGCGCGTAGACGGCCTGCTCGCCGACGGCGACCGCGACCTCATCGGCGATCGCCGCTCCCGAGAGCGCCCCCACGGGCGGCGTGAAGCGCCAGCGCTGGCGGTAGGGCGGCGCCGGCGCGTCGGCGGCCGTCCCCGGACGACCGGGTCCGCCCTGGAACTGCGACCAGGCGAACCCGCCCTCCTGCGCGAGGGCAGGCCAGGCGCCCGCGCACGCCAGCACGAGCGCCGCGAGCGCGGCGCGGGAGAAGGGGCGGATCGGTTTCGAGCGCAGGCGGGCCGTCCTCGGTCGCGGGCGCACATCGTAGCGCCGGGTCGAGCCTCGCGACCGCGCCCCCCGCCGACCCCTCAGGCGGCCGGCGCCGGCGTCGGGAGATCCGGCGCCAGGTGGACCAGGTCCGCCACCGGCGCCGGGCCCAGGAACGCGAGCGGGTCGACGTACACGCCGTCGAGCCTGACGCCGAGGTGCAGGTGTGGAGCGGTGGAGCCCGGGTGGCCGGCGCCCGTGGTGCCGACCGTGGCCCCGCGCGGCACGACGTCGCCCTCCCGCACGGCGAGCGCCGACAGCCACGAGTAGGAGCTCCGGAGCCCGGCGCCGTGGTCGAGGGTCACGAACAGCTGCCCGCCGACGCTCCCCGCGAAGGTGACCACGCCGGGCTCCGGGGCGAGGACCGGCGTGCCGATCGGCGC
>DAIUEM010000123.1:0-6704 GCA_036845105.1 Actinomycetota bacterium
CGGCCCGCTCGAGGCCCTCGGCGCCGGTGCCCGCGGTCTCGACCGCGTAGCCGTGCGCCTGGAGGCTGGTCCGCAGCGCCCGGCGTATCTGCGGCTCGTCGTCGACGATCAGGACCCGCGTCACGGCACCGGCTCCTGCGCGATCGGGACCGCGTCGGCCGGCAGCTCCACGACGACGGCGGCGCCGCCCGATGGCGAGCCCTCGATCCGGATCCGCCCGCCGTGGGCGAGCACGATCGCCCGCGCGATCGCGAGCCCGAGCCCGCTCCCGCTGCGGCCCGAGGACGACGCGCCGCGGTAGAAGGCCTCGAAGACCCGCTCTCGCTCCTCGGCCGGCACGCCGGGGCCCTGGTCGCTCACGGTGATCCGGACCCCGTCCCTCCAGGGCGCGGCGACGACCTGCACCTGTCCCGCCGGGGGCGAGAACGCCACGGCGTTCTCGAGCAGGTTCGTGAGCACCTGGTCGATCTGCACCGGATCCATCATCACGTCCGGCAGGTTCGGGCGCATCAGCGTACGGACCGAGACGCGCGAGAGCCGCGCCCCCAGCCGGTGCATGACCGACTCGAGCACTTCCTCGACCGAGCCGAGCTCCTTCGCGGGCACCAGGGCCCCCGAGCGCACGCGGGCGAGGTCCACGATGTTGCCGACGAGCCGGTTCAACCGGTCGGTCTCCTCGAGGACGGTCTGGAGGAGCTCCCGTTCCTGCGCTCGATCGTGCACACCCTCGTCGAGCAGGCTCGTGACGCTCGCCTTGATCGACGCGAGCGGCGTGCGCAGATCGTGGGTGACCGAGGAGAACAGCGCGGCTCGGATCTGGCTGGTCTCGGAGGTCAGCCTCGCGTGCTCGACCGCGGCGTCGAGCCGGGCGCGCTCGAGCGCGACCGCGATCTGCCCGGCGCACGAGCGCAGGAGGCCCTCGTCCGTCGGAGCGAGCGGGCCGACCTCCTCCCTGCGCAGGACCGACAACGTCCCGAGCTGGTCCGTGCCCGCGAGGATCGGGACCGCGGTCGCCTCCCCTTCCGCGCCGGGCGCCGAGGCCTCCAGGGACAACGGCGGCTCGACGCGCGCGTCGATCCGGCACCGCACGAGGTCGAGGGTCTCGACCAGCGCCGCCGCCAGGTCCTGGAGCCGCCGCTCGAGCGGTTCCGGTGCGAGCAGCTTCGTCGCGAAGAACTGGAGCACGCGGGCCTCGCGCTCACGTCGGGCGGCACGCGCCCGGGCCTCGAGCGCCCGGGCGAGCAGCGTCGCCACGAGCGCCGCGACGATGAGGAACACCACGAGCGCGACGAGGTCCTCCTCCTTGTCCACCCGGAAGGTGTCGCGCGGCGCCGTGAAGAAGTAGTTGAGCCCGAGGAACGAGAGCACCGCGGCGCCGAGCCCGCTCCAGAGCCCCCCGAGCGCCGCGGCTCCGACGACCGCGAGGATGTACAGCGACGCCGCGGTCTCGCCGCTCGGCAGGAACGCCCGTCCCACCAGGGTCGCCGCCGCCGGCAGGACGACGGCGGACGCGACCGCCCGGACCGGCCCGGCTGAGCGCACGGGATGCAGGATGTCCCGGGCCATGCCCCAACGCTAGCCCGTTTACGGGATCTTCACGCACGTCGGCCAGGCCTTCACACCACGCTTACGCCGGCCAACCGACACTCGTCGTGGAGGTTCGGTCATGGCCACGACGTTGGAGCATCCGGAGGTCGCCGAGCGGGCGACGGACCACACGCGTCCGAGGGGGATCGGGTACGGCCTGAAACGTCTGATCCTCGGGCCGGCGCTCCCGACCGCGAACCTCGCGCATGAACGGCTCGGAAAGCCGACCGCACTCGCCGTCTTCGCGTCCGACAACCTGTCCTCCGTCGCGTACGCGACCGAGGAGATCCTCAAGGTGGGTGTTCCCGTGGTCGGCGCGCTCGCGTTCTCCCTCGTCATGCCGGTGACGTTCGGGATCCTCGCGGTCCTCGCGATCCTCCTGTTCTCCTACCGCCAGACCATCAAGGCCTACCCGAGCGCCGGGGGCGCTTACATCGTGACGAAGGACAACTTCGGACTGCTCCCGGCCCAGGTCGCCGGGGTGGCGCTGCTGACCGACTACGTCCTGACCGTCAGCGTCTCGATCGCGGCGGGCGTGGCGGCGATCACGTCCGCGGCTCCGTCCCTGTTCCCACACCGTGTCGGGCTCTCGGTGCTGTGCATCTGGTTCATCGCGTGGGGGAACCTCCGTGGAGTCCGGGAGTCCGGGCGCATGTTCGCGGTGCCCACGTACTTCTTCATCGTCATGATGTTCGTCCTCCTCGGCTCCGGGCTGGTCCGGGCGGCCGCGGGGACGCTGCACCCGATCCCGCTGCCTACGGACGTTGCGGAGACCACGGGAGCGATCGGACTGTTCCTCGTCCTCCATGCGTTCGCGTCTGGGGGAGCCGCGGTCACGGGGGTGGAGGCCATCTCGAACGGCGTTCCCGCCTTCCGACCGCCCGAGTGGCGGAACGCGCGCACGACCCTCATGTGGATGGGCAGCCTGCTCGGCGTGATGTTCCTCGGGTTGTCGTTCCTCGCGTTCCGACTCCAGGTCGCGCCCACCGAGGAGATGACCGTGATCTCGCAGGTCGGCCGTGCGGTCTTCGGGAGCGGCACCGCCGGGTACCTACTGTTCCTGGGTCTGCAGATCGCGACCACGCTCATCCTCATCCTGGCCGCGAACACGTCGTTCGCCGACTTCCCCCGGCTCGCGAACTTCCATGCCGGCGACGACTTCATGCCCCGACAGCTCACGAAGCGCGGCCATCGGCTCGTCTTCTCGAACGGGATCGTGGGGCTCGCCATCGCGGCGACGTTGCTCGTGGTCGTGTTCCGCGCCGACGTCCACCGGCTGATCCCGCTCTACGCGATCGGCGTGTTCACGTCCTTCACGCTGTCGCAGGCGGGGATGGCCAGGCGCCACCTCCGCCTCCGCGAGCCAGGCTGGCGTCACGGTCTGCTGATCAACGCCGCGGGCGCGCTCACCACTGGTGTCGTCACCGTCGTCGTCGCGCTCACGAAATTCACGCACGGGGCGTGGGCCGTGATGGTGTTCGTCCCGCTGACGGTCCTGATCCTCATCCGGATGAACCGTCGCTACGAGCGCGAGCACCGGGAGCTGGACGAAGGGCTGGAGGCCTTCGACGCGGCCCGGCCGGGACCGCCGATCTCCGTCGTGCTCGTCGACGCCCTGGACCGCAAGACGACCCACGCGCTGCAGTACGCGAAGACCATCAGGAACGCCGAGGTCCGAGCCGTGCACCTCGCGCACGACCGGGAGCGCTCGATCGGGCTCGAGCGCGCGTGGGCGGACCTCGTCGACGGCGTGCCGCTGCACGTCGTCCGCGGCAACGGCGACCCAGCGAGCGCCATGGCGGGGTACATCGCCGCCTTGCCGCTCGGCTCCGAGGTGAACGTGATCGTCCCCAGCCCCGCCGAGATGGGCTCGCGGGAGCGTCTGCGCCGATGGCGGGAGAGCGGGCGCCTCGCGAAGGCCCTGCTCCCGTACGTCCACGCGCGGATCACCTTCGTCCGCGACCACCCCGGACCCGGCCACCCGATCACCGACGTCCGCGACGGCAAGACCCGCCTCCGCCTGACCCCGCGGTTCGCGCACGAGGTCGTCGTGCTCGTCGATAAGGCGGATCGCGCGACGTTCCGAGCGATCCGGTATGCCCTGTCGCTCGGCGCCGACGACGTGTGGGCGGTGCACGCCGCCGTCGACCAGACGAACCAGGAGACGCTGATCCGGCGCTGGATGGACCTGCGCGTCCCCGTCCAGCTCGACGTGATCGAGTGCTGGGACCGCGACGTCGCGCGGGCGCTCGAACGGTACGTCGCGGAGCTGGTGGGTCGCCGCCGCGAGGTCACCGTCGTGATGGCCCGGCGGGACCACGCCCAGCTCCGCGGACGGCTGCTCCACGACCGGACGAGCCGGCGGATCCTGACCGCGCTCAACCCGTACGAGCACGTCGACGTCGCGGTCGTCCCCTACTTCTTCGAGAAGCCTCGCCCGACGCGACGGGACGCTGACGTGCCGGTCGGGCAGGAAGTAGGCTGACCCACCGATGAAGGTCGTCATCATGGGCTGCGGCCGCGTCGGCATCCTGCTGACGCAGGAGCTCGCGAAAGCAGGCCACGACGTGTCCGTGATCGACAAGAACGCGAGCGCGTTCGACCGACTGCCGCCTGGCTTCACGGCCAAGACCTTCGTCGGCCTCGGGTTCGATCGCAACGTCCTCGAGGACGCCGGCATCGAGGAGGCCGACGCGTTCCTCGCGGCGTCCAACGGCGACAACTCGAACATCGTCTCGGCCCGCGTCGCCCGAGAGCACTACCGGGTCCCGATGGTCATCGCCAGGATCTACGACCCGTATCGCGCGGACATCTACGAGCGTCTGAACATCCCGACGGTCTCGACGACGCGCTGGGGCGTCAAGCAGATCATCCTCATGCTCACCCACCCGCGCGAGGAGATCCGCGAGAGCCTCGCGGCCGGCGACCTGTTCCGGATGCGGCTGGCCGTCCCGGACCACTTGGTCGGCAAGCCGGTCTCCGAGCTCGAGTCCGAGGGCAAGGTCCGCGTGGCCGGCGTCGACCGCGGCGGATCGGGGTTCATCCCCATGCCGTCCAGCACCTTCCAGGACGGCGACACCGTGCACATGGTCGTTCACAAGGACGCGCTCGACCTGCTCGACGAGCTCATGACCCCGCTGGGGGACCACTGATGCGGATCGTGATCGCCGGCGCGGGCGCGGTCGGGCGGCACCTCGCCGGAGATCTCACGGCCCGGGGCCACGACGTGGTGCTCGTGGAGCAGGAGCCGAGGCACCTCGAGATCGCGGCGGCGTGGGCGCCGAACGCCGAGTTCATCCTGGGCGACGCGTGCGAGCCGTGGGTGCTCGAGAAGGCCGATCTGCGGACCGCCGACGTCGTGGTGGCGGCAACGGGCGACGACGAGGACAACCTGGTCATCTCGCTGCTCTCGAAGCAGGAGTTCGGCGTCCCGCGCGTCCTCGCCCGGGTGAACCACCCGAAGAACGAGTGGATGTTCAGCGAACAGTGGGGCGTGGACCAGGCCGTCTCGATCCCGCATCTGATGACGGCGCTCGTCGAGGAGGCCGTCACCGTCGGCGACCTCGTGCGTCTGCTCCGCCTGGAGGGCGGCCGGATCGCGCTCGTCGAGGTCACGATCCCCGACGGCTCGCCGAACGCCGGCCGCCCGCTCTACGAGCTCCGCCTGCCGACCGACGCCGCGATCGTCGCGCTCCTGCGCGAGGGGCATGTCGTGATCCCCCAGCCCGAGACCGTGATCACGGTGGGCGACGAGGTCCTCGCGCTGTCCTCCGCCGACGCCGAGCCGCAGCTCCGTCTCGCGATCGTCGGCGAGGGCATGCCCGGCGGCACCCCGTCGCCCGAGCGCGGCAGCGCCGGGGCGATCTGAGCGAACGCCCGGCGCGCCGCGGGGTCAGCAGATCTCAGTGCGAGGAGTGACCGTTGCCGTTGCCGTGCGGCTCACAGCTCTTGCCGGGGCACGACGACGTGTCGCCCTCGGTCGATCCCTCGCCGTGCTTGTCGGCCCACCTCTCGGCCTTCCTCTGCTGGTTCGCGTAGAGGTGGTCGAGCGCGTTCTGGAGCCCGTGGTGGTCGGGCTTCCGCTCGAGGAGCGCCTCGTGCCGGCAGATCGCGTTCTCGAGCCCGGTGAGCCCCTCGCACTCCGAGAAGTCCGGGGCCTCGCCCTCGGCGCCATCGGCCTCCTGCCCCTCCTCCTCCGTCTCGACCGTCTCGACCGCGGGCTCGGCCTCGGGGGAGGGCGAGACGGTGGGCTCGGCGGTCGGGCTCGGCGAGACGGTGGGCTCCGGGTCGGGGACCTCGTCGAACGACGTGGCGGCCGACGCCACGGTGCCGGCGACGATCAGCGCCGCCAGCGCCATCATGAACGTACGCAGCAGCTTCATGCACCTCGTATCGGCTCCGGACCGGCCGGAACTTGACCCGTCCGTTGGTTCTAGGTCTCAGGCGCTGAACTCGAAGCTCGGGTTCACCATCCGGCGCCCCTGCCGCTGCTCCCCCACGACGCCCTCGACGACCACGCGTGTGCCGAGGGTCAACCCGGGGATCGACCGGCGCCCCATCCACACCACCGACATCTCGCCCGTCCCGTCGGCGAGCAGCGCCTCGAGTGCCTCGAGCCCGTGCTCCGGGTGCACGGTGATGCGCCGGACGACGCCCGCGATCTTCACGGGGGTCCTCGTCGGCGCCTCCGCGATCGGCGAGGTGCCGGGGATCCGCGAGGCCCAGGCGTGGATCTCGTCCTGCAGGCGCCGCTCGTCGCTCTCCGCCATCCGGTGGAGGAAGCGACGCATACCGTCGAGGAGCCCCATGCGCGAGCCTGCCGGACCGGCCTCAGGTCGAGGCCGTCACCTCGGACTCGAGCTCCTGGACCATCGACTCGCGCTTGCGCGACTTCGAGACCCAGACGGCGCCCGCCACGACGAGCGCCGCGACGACCCCCACGACGATCCGCACGAGGTCGTCGTCGCTCCAGTCGACGACGAGCGGCGCCTACGAGCTTGACGGTGTCGATGTCGCCACGATGCCAGACGACGACCTGTCGGTCGTGCGCAACCGGAAGATCGGGTTCGTGTTCCAGTCGTTCAACCTGCTGCCTCGCATCCGGGCGGTCGAACAGG
>DAIUEM010000124.1:0-6690 GCA_036845105.1 Actinomycetota bacterium
TCGGAGATGGCCAGCTCACAGAGCGTCCCCACCTGGCGCAGATCCATCCAGCTGTGCGAGGCGAGGAGGAAGCGGATCCGAGCCCGATCGAGGCCCGGCGACGCGGACCCGATGGCCTCCTCGAACAGCGCCATCGCCTTCACCACGTCTCCGGCGTCGAAGTTGTGTTGGGCCGCGTGCACCGTCCGCATCCGGAGAGCGCCGGTCTCCCGCGGCGGGGTGAGGCGACGCGCGAGCTCCGCGAGCTCGGCTGCGGCATCCGGTGCCCCCCGGCCACGTGCATGCTCGGCTGCTTCGTCCAACGCTTGCGCCACCAGCGGATCGGGCCCTTCGGACGCGAGCGCCAGGTGTCTCGCACGCTCCTCGGGATCGTCGACGTGGTCGGCAAGTCCCCGATGGATCTTCCTCCGTTCCTCCGCCGTCATGGAGGCGTACGCGGCCGATGCGAGCAGTGGGTGGGAGAACCGGATCGCATCGCCCTCGACGCTCACGAGGCCGGCGGCTTCCGCGGTGGTGAGGGCGGAGCCAGCGCGTGCGCCGAGACCCGATGCCGAGCGGACCACCGCGAGCGTCGGGCGGGACATCGACGCCGCGACGAACAGGATCTTCCGAGACGCCGTCGGCAGCGCGGCCAGCCGTCCTCCGAGCAGATCCGCCAGGTCATCCGGCACCGGGAGGGCCTCCCCCGGTCTGGGTGCCCCCCGACGAAGGATCTCGCGCGAGATCTCGATCGCGTAGAAGGGGTTCCCCGCCGCTGCCTCGTTCACCCGGGGGATGAGCGGATGCGGCAGATCGGCCCCGAGCCGAGCTCGGATCACGAGTCGAAGCTCTTCCGAGCGCATCGGGCCGAGCGTGACCCGATCGACCCGTTCGGCGACCAGTGCCCGCTCCATGAGCCCAGGCATCGGACTGCCCGTCCCGAGACGGACGGAGGCGAGCAAGCCGACGGGCGCCTCGGCGAGACGCCGCAGACAGAACTCCAGCACCCTGCCCGAGGAGGCGTCCACCCACTGCAGGTCGTCGATCGCGATCACCACCGGGTGGTCGGTCGCGGCCGAACGGAGGACGCTGAGCGCGGCGACCGCGACCGCTCGACGATCAAGCGACGGACGCGTCGATCCGCGGCGCATGAGCGCCGCCTCGAGCGCTGCCCGCTGCGGGTCGGGAAGGGTCGGAAGCGCATCGTCGACGACCGGCTCGAGGAGGTCGCTCAGGGCGGCGAGAGAGAGCTTCGCCTCCGATCCGCCGGCCCGCGCCGTCAAGACGCGCGCTCCGAGAGCGCGTGCCTGCTCCACGCAGGCCTGCCAGAGCGTGGTCTTCCCGATCCCGGCCTCGCCCTCCATCAGGAGTGCGGTCGGCCCCTTCGGCACGTTGTCGAGGAAGCGGGCGATGGACTCGAGCTCACGCTCTCGCCCTACGACATGGGCCGGGACCCCCACCTCTCCGCATCGTAGGCCTCGCGACGCTCGTCGACGAGTCCCGAAGTCCTGAACGATCAGCGGCCAGCCCTGCGTGTTGACGCGGCCATGCGGAGGTGATGGCCGTGTGTCCTCACCTGAGGAGTTTTGCGAGCATGGCGTGGAAGCGCTCGGTGTGCGCGCGCCGCTGCGTTAGTGCGGCAGTCCGGGTCCGTCATAGCGAACGCATCCCCGTGACGCGACACCGCGTCTGGCCACCGGGGGCGTGGTACCTTCCTGCCATGTAGAGGCTCGACGCCCATCCGTCCGCGGGTGGGCGTCTCTGCGTATCCGGGGGAGACGCATGGAGATCGAGATCGGCAAGGGGAAGGTCGCCCGCAGGGCGTACGGGTTCGACGAGGTCGCGATCGTGCCCTCGCGGCGCACCCGCGACCCCGACGACGTCGACATCTCCTGGGAGATCGACGCCTACACGTTCCCGCTGCCGATGATGGCGAGCGCGATGGACGCCGCCGTGAGCCCCGCGACCGCCATCCAGATCGGTCGTCTGGGCGGTCTGGCGTGCCTGAACCTCGAGGGCCTCTGGACGCGGTACGAGGATCCGACGCCGGTGTACGAGGAGATCGCCTCGCTGCCGGACGAGAAGGCCACCCGCCGGATGCAGGAGCTGTACCAGGAGCCGGTGAAGGAGGAGCTCATCGGCCGGCGGATCCAGGAGATCAAGGATGGCGGGGTCACGTCGTGCGCCTCGCTCACGCCCCAGCGCGTGGCGCGCTTCCAGCAGCTCGTGCTCGACGCCGGGCTCGACGTCCTGGTGATCCAGGGCACGGTCGTCTCGGCCGAGCACGTGAGCTCGCACTCGGAGCCGCTGAACCTCAAGGAGTTCATCCGCACGTTCGACCTGCCGGTGATCGTCGGCGGGTGCGCCTCGTACACGACCGCGCTGCACCTGATGCGGACCGGCGCGATCGGCGTGCTCGTGGGCGTCGGACCGGGGAACGCGTGCACGACGCGCGGGGTGCTCGGGGTGGGCGTGCCGCAGGCAACGGCGATCGCCGATGCCGCCGCCGCCCGGATGGAGCACCTGCGAGAGACCGGCCGTTGCTGCCACGTCATCGCCGACGGCGGGATGCGCACCGGTGGCGACGTCGCGAAGGCGATCGCCTGCGGGGCGGACGCCGTCATGATCGGCTCGCCGCTCACGCGCTCGTACGAGGCCCCCGGACGCGGCTACCACTGGGGCATGGCGACGTTCCACAGCACGCTGCCCCGCGGCGCCCGTGTCCAGACGCAGCAGGTCGCGAGCCTCGAGGAGATCCTGCTGGGCCCGGCGCACGAGAACGACGGCACGTTCAACCTGTTCGGCGCGCTCCAGACGTCGATGGCCACGACCGGATACGCGACGATCAAGGAGTTCCAGAAGACGGAGCTTGTGGTCGCGCCGTCGATCAAGACCGAGGGCAAGACGTACCAGACGCAGCAGCGCGTGGGGATGGGGCACTGACGGGGTGAGCGCGCAGCAGCCCAGGCCGGTCCTCGTCGTCGACCTCGGCGCGCAGTACGCGCAGCTCATCGCGCGGCGGGTCCGCGAGTGCCACGTCTACTCCGAGATCGTCGCGCACGACACGCCGGTCGAGGAGATCCGTGCGCGGCGCCCGGCGGGCCTGATCCTCTCGGGCGGGCCGGCGTCGGTGTACGAGGCGGGCGCGCCCTCGGTCGATCCTGCCCTGTTCGAGCTCGGCGTGCCGGTGCTCGGGATCTGCTACGGGCACCAGCTGATGGCGCGGGCGCTCGGCGGCGAGGTCGAGGCCACCGGCCAGCGCGAGTACGGCGGCACGACGCTCCGTGTGACCGAGCGCGGCGCGCTGCTGCGGGACCTCGCGCCCGAGGAGCCCGTGTGGATGAGCCACGGGGACGCCGTCACCCGTGCGCCGCAGGGCTTCCGGGTCACGGCGCACACCGACCGGATCCCGATCGCGGCCATGGAGGACCCCGAGCGCGGGCTGTTCGCGGTCCAGTTCCACCCGGAGGTCGCGCACACGCCGAAGGGCACGGCCGTCATGAAGCGCTTCCTCTACGACGGCTGCGGGCTGCTCCCCGACTGGACCCCAGCGAACGTGATCGAGCGCAGCGTCGAGGCGATCCGCGCGCAGGTCGGTGACGCGCAGGTGCTCTGCGCGCTGAGCGGCGGCGTGGACTCGGCGGTCGCGGCGCTGCTCGTGCACAAGGCGGTGGGGGAGCAGCTGACGTGCGTGTTCGTCGACACCGGCCTGCTGCGCGAGGGCGAGCCCGAGCAGGTCGAGGAGACCTTCGGTCTGCACTTCCGAGTGCCGCTCGTGCACGTGAAGGCCGCCGATCGGTTCCTCGCGCGGCTCGCCGGCGTCACCGACCCCGAGACCAAGCGCAAGCGCATCGGGGAGGAGTTCATCCGCGTGTTCGAGGAGGTCGCGCGCGAGCACGCCGACGCCCGCTTCCTGGTCCAGGGCACGCTGTACCCGGACGTGATCGAGTCGGGCTCGAAGACCGCCGCCACGATCAAGAGCCACCACAACGTCGGCGGGCTGCCCGAGGACATGGACCTGGAGCTCGTCGAGCCGCTCCGAGACCTGTTCAAGGACGAGGTCCGCCGCGTCGGCGCCGAGCTCGGCCTGCCCGAGGAGATCGTGCAGCGCCAGCCGTTCCCCGGTCCCGGCCTCGCGGTCCGGATCGTGGGCGAGGTCACCGCCGAAACGCTCGCGATGGTCCGGGGCGCCGATCGCGTCGTCCGCGAAGAGATCCGGCGCGCCGGGCTCGAGCGCGAGACCTGGCAGGCGTTCTGTGTCCTCCTCGCCGAGGTCCGAAGCGTCGGCGTGATGGGCGACGGGCGCACCTACGAGCACCCGGTGATCCTGCGCGCGGTCACGAGCGAGGACGCGATGACCGCGGACTGGGCGCGACTGCCAGACGAGGTCCTCGACCGGATCGCGAGCCGCGTGATCCGCGAGGTCCCCGGCGTGAATCGGGTCGCGTACGACGTCACGAGCAAGCCCCCGGGCACCATCGAATGGGAGTGAGACGGAGCCGACGCGCGCTGCCCGCGCTGGCGGCGCTGGCGCTCGTGCTGGGCTCGGCTGCGTGCACGTCGGGCTCCGAGCCGGCCTCGGCCGCGTCGCGCTCGGGCGGCGGGCCCTCGCGGAGTCCGACGGCGACGCCGTCGCCCGAGGGCGACGAGGTCCGCACGGCGGTCGGCGGCATCTCGACCGTCCGTCGCGAGGTCGTCCTGCCGCCCGATCTCCTGCCGTACCCGTACACGACGCCGACGCCCTCGCCCGAGCGCACCGAGCTCGACGGCACGTACATCCGCATCGTCACGTTCGAGGACGCGGGCGGCTTCCGGTACGCGATCCCGCGGCGTTGCCTGCGCTGTATCCCGTACAAGCTCGATCCCGGCGTCCACACGCTCGTGATCCATGAGGGCGCCTTCTACGTGAGCCACCAGCTCTCGGGGTTCACGGATCTCGGTCACGTCCAGGTCGAGGCGGAGCGCGCGACCTTCTTCAACGATCCGATCTGCCCGCAGGCGCGCGGCGTCTTCGCCTGGGCGCTCGAGGGCAAGGAGCTGCGCCTTTCGCTCGTCGAGGACCCGTGCTTCCCCGGCCGGGCCGAGGACCTCACGTTCTCCCCGTGGATCCGGGTGGACCCGTGCGTGTACCGGATCGACGACCTGTGGCCGGCCGCGCTCGGCTGCGCCTGACTCAGCGGTCGACGCGGTCCGCGAACACGACCAGGCGCTGCGACGCCGAGAAGCGCGGGTTGCACGTCGTGAGGACCAGCGTCGGCCGCTTCGTCTGGTCGAGCACCCGGCTCTCGGTGGGCAGGATGATCTCGCGGCGGGTCACCCGGTACTCGAAGACGCCGTACTCGGTCTCGAGCGTGATGAGGTCGCCCTCGCGGAGCTTGTCGAGCGACCAGAACGGCGCCCCGTACGTGGTCCGGTGCCCGGCGATCCCGACCCGACCGGAGTCCTCCCACGGGTACGCCGTCTGCGTGTAGTGCCCGGGGCCCTTCTTCAGCGACTCGGTGCCGGTGCCCTCGACGACGACCATGTCCAGGTCGATCCTCGGGATGACCAGGATCGCGACGGCCCTGCCCGGGATCTTGACGACCTCCTCGGCCGACGGTCCCGCCGAGGGGTCCCGCGTCCCGATGGTCGTCTCGAAGCCCTCGCGGAGATCGGACTGGGCGCGGTTCGTGGTGAGCCCCGTGCCCCAGAGCAGCCAGCCGAGGTACCCGCCGATCGAGACCGCAGCCAGCAGGAACAGGACGCCGACGACCCGCAGGATGCGTCCGGGGCGGCCACGGCGCCGCGGCGTCTCCTCGACGTCGGAGAGCGCGTCGCCCGGCACGGTCCTCGAGTCCTGCATCGTTCCAGTGTCGCAGAGTTGGGGCGCCGACTTGAGCGTCTCGGAGGCACCCTAGAATCTCCCCGTGGCCACCGTTTCCCCCCTGCTCGAGTCGCTCAACCCCGTCCAGACCGAGGCCGTCCTGCACACGCAGGGCCCGGTCCTGATCGTCGCGGGCGCCGGCTCGGGCAAGACCCGGGCGCTCACGCACCGGATCGCGTACCTGATCCGCGAGCACGGGGTGAGCCCGTACGCGATCCTGGCGATCACGTTCACGAACAAGGCCGCGCGCGAGATGGCCGAGCGCGTCGAGGGCCTCCTCGGCGAGCGCATCGCGAGCGGGATGTGGATCCTGACGTTCCACTCGGCGTGCGCGCGGATCCTCCGACGCGAGCACGAGCACCTCGGCCTGCCGAGCAGCTTCACGATCTACGACGAGGGCGACACCGAGCGCCTCATCGTCGGCCTCCTGAAGGACCTGAACCTGGACCCGAAGCGCTTCCCGCCGCGGGCGATGGCGGCCGCGATCGGAAGGGCGAAGGACCACGTGGTGTCGGCGAGCGAGTTCGCGTCTGCCGCCGGCAACTTCTACGAACAGACGATCGCGAGGGTCTACGCGGCCTACGAGGAGCGCAAGCTCGCGGCCGGGGCGCTCGACTTCGACGACCTGATCTCCGAGGTCGTGCGGCTGTTCCGCGAGCATCCCGCCGTGCTCGAGCACTACCAGGAATGGTTCCGCTACATCCTGGTCGACGAGTATCAGGACACGAACCGAGCGCAGTACCAGCTCGTGAACCTGCTCGCGGCGAAGTACCGGAACGTCTGCGTCGTCGGCGACGCCGACCAGGGCGTGTACTCGTGGCGCGGCGCGACGATCCAGAACCTCCTGG